>NZ_JBBCZC010000013.1:0-82393 GCF_037144575.1 Sporosarcina sp. USHLN248 | reverse complement strand
CGCGAGCTACTTTCAGTATTGAATGAGAAAAATACAAGAACAGGTGGCGAAAAACGATTCGTTTTTCGCCACCTGTTCTATTTTAGGGACTTATTGGACAGCCCCTTTTTTTGTTGCAAAACTAACATTGGGCAATTATGTTTTATAAAAGTTGGTCGGATAGTTGAGGGAATGACCAGGCTGCTGACACACGACATTACTTCAGGATATCCAAATAACAGTAATCGAACTGTTTAGTACGAATAGTCGCTTACGCTAATGGCACAAACGTAATAAATAGTGAAAAACTTGTTTGGTAATGACAAAAACATATTTCATTCGAAATACGGGTATGAATAAGGGAGATTGAATCTTTTATAAGATTTATTCGTATGTATAGTAAGATCTGAAAGAGGGTGAACAGGATGAATCAACAATGGATGTCTGACGAGGAATTCGATCAAATTTTTGATGAAAAGTCTGCTGAAATTAATGAGCAGCTTAGCCGTGAAATATTAGTTGCGATGATTGGGGATGTGAACGCCGGCAAATCGTCGACAATTAACCGGCTAATGGGCGCGGATGTTGCACAAGTTGGTGCAAAGCCTGGTGAGACACAAGCAATCAATAAATTTGTTTATAAGGAAAACATCATCTTTGTAGATACGCCTGGATTAGACGATGTGTATAATGAACATTCTGCGGAAACGATGAAATTTTATAAGCATGCAGATGTCATTTTATTCTTCTTGAATGCAGCCGGGACAGTTTTATCGGAAACCGAACTGATGTCATTGAAGAAAATAGCGAAAGTGAATAAAGATATCATCATTGTCTTAAATAAAATCGATGCGGCGGACGATATTCCGCATTTGGTGAAATATATACAAGATCATACGAACTACGATTTCCCTGTCGCTCCGATTTCATCACGAACAGGCGAAAATATGGGAATGCTTCAAAGGGAAATATTGGACATATTGGAACTGAAAAAAAAAGACATACTAATGGCCGCAAATATGGCAAACAAAAGCGCCATCGCAGATAGATGGATCCTTGGCGCCGGCGCTTCTGCTGCGACAATTGGCGCAGTCCCGATACCGGGGTCTGATTTTGTGCCGCTCACCGCTTTGCAAGTGAGCCTTATGCTGAAATTATCCACTCTGTACGGTAAACCGATCACAAAAGATCGTGCAAAAGAGCTCATAATCGCCACGATCGTTGGAAACATTGGGAAGACTGTTTTTAGGCAAATCGTAAAAGTTGTGCCAGGAGCAGGGATGGTTGCTGGCGCGAGTGTAGCAGGCGCGATGACGATTGCACTTGGACATGCTATCAAATATGCGCATGAAAAGAATATTGATTTATCGCCAAAAACGTTGAAGCCGATCTATCAAATGTTTTTGAAAAGAGGAAACAGAAAGAAAGAAGACTAAAGTGGCGTTTCTCCTTCAGTAAATGAGATCAGTAGAATTGTAGTCTGGCAACATAACCAATAATTACATCTATCATTTTTAGGAAAATAGATTAATACTGTTAAACGAGGGTATTAGTTTATGGGAAGCAATTACTCTCAAATTCTATACATCTCAGAGGAGGAAGTTTATTAATGGTCAATCAACCAGCAAAGTATCGTAATTTCATAGCAGGAGCAGCTTCTGCGGCATTAATTGCATCTGCTGTAGCACCAACTGTTGCAAGTGCAGCAAGTTTTTCTGACGTGGCGGATAATAATACACATGCACCTGCAATTGGTGCGTTAACAGAAGCAGGAATTATTACCGGCTATGCCGATGGAACGTTCAAACCGGACAAAACACTATCACGCTCTGATGTTGTGAAAATGATGGGGAAATGGCTTGTTTCTTTAGGCTATGAAGTACCGACAGATTACAAGACGAAACCTAGATTTAAAGATCATACATCTAAAACAAATGATGAACTATTAAAATACTCTGCGATCGTAAAAGATAATGGTGTATTCAAAGGCTATGAAGACGGCACATTAGGTGCAGGAAATGAAATCACACGTGAAAACATGGCTATCGTTTTAGTACGTGCCTATGATTCTATTAACAAAACAGATCTTGTAACAACTGTGAAAAGCAAAGAATTTGACAAAGATGTTATTGACTTGGCTAAAGCGAAAGCTGAAGCAAGACCGTACATCGATGTATTGGATTACTTCGACATTACAAATCCAAAGGCACCGCAATTCAATCCTAAAAATTCAACAACACGCGGTCAGTTCGCTTCATTCCTCTATAAAACTTCCACGTTGAAAGTAGAAGATGAGGTGGATACAGAAGCACCTAAACTAGTATATAACGGAGACAAAACGATCGAAGTTGAATATGATGCAAACTTCACTCTTCCAGTCGTTACTGCAACAGATAATAAAGACGAAAAAGTTGAAGTTACATCCGTTATTACAAACGCAGCAGGCGAAAAAGTGAACGCAATCGATACAAAAGTTCCGGGAACTTATACAGTAACATACAGCGCTGTTGATCAGGCAAATAACAAAGCTGAGAATTTAATACTTACGATTATTGTAGCTGAACCTGCTACACCAGCAGTTGAAAAAGTTGCTGCGGTTAGTGCGACACAGGTGAAAGTCTCTTTCAATTATGATGTAGATCCTGCATCGTTATTTGAAGATAACGGTACATTGAAAGCTGATCGCGTTGCAATAAGTGCAATCGATGGACAAGGTGCTCTTAAAATAACCAATGCACAATTAGAGGATGAAGGTAAAAGCTTACTTTTAACTGTAGATAAAGCCGTTTCTAAACGCTATAAAGTCGTTGTTCAAAATGCGAAAACAGCAAAAGGCGAATCAATAGAAAAATATGACGAAATCGTCAGCTTTGCAGCAGATACAACTGCTCCTACAATAACGAATACGGAACAAATTTCTGCAACAAAAGTGAGAATTAACTTCTCTGAGCCCGTAAAAGCCCATACTGCTCAACTTTCTTATACGGATGGCCAAGAGGTTAAAGGGGCATCTGTCAAAGTTGAACAAGGTGCAACTTCTGTAATCGTTGACTTGGGAAATTCAAAAGTAGAATTCAACAAAACAATTAACGTAACTTTCATCGGCTTGGAAGATATGGCAGGGAACTTACTTTCACCAAACCCAACTACTGTGCAAATTGTAAAACAGCAATTAGATGGCATTAAACCAACAGTTTCTTCTATTGCACAAACAGGAGTAAAAACATTTAACATTCAATTCACAAAAGATCTTGACGCACTTAAGGCAGCAAATGTTGAAGTTTCTGGCGGATATACTGTTGATTCAGTAGAGAAAGTATCTGATCGTGAATATAAAGTGACTGTGAATAAAAACCTGAGAGGCGTTCAAAACGTTGTTGTTAGCAATTACAAAGATCTAAGTGGTCAAGCAGGTGAAAAAGTGACAAAAGTTGTTACTTTTACTGAAGATACAGTTGCACCGAAAGCGGTATCGACTGCTGTAACGGTTGATAACGGCAAAGAGTATTTGGATATTACGTTTGATAAAAATGTTGTTTTGGATGAAAATTCTACAGTGCAAGCTACAGGAACTTATGTATCCAAAAACATTACTCATTCATTAAACGGAAAAGCGGTTAAAGCCGAATATAAAAATGCTCAAACAAAAAATATAGTACGTGTTACATTAAGTGATTTGATCGGTCAAAATGATGATGTCAAGGACGCTGTATATTCTGTTAACCTATCATTCGGTTCGATCACAAGCCAATCAGGCGTAGCGATTACTGGAATGAAAAATGTAAGCTTCATTCGTACAGTTGATACTACATTGCCTACAGACGCTAAAATAGCAGTCGATGAAATTGTACAATCAGCTGAAGATAATAATATTGTTATGATTACGTTCGATAAAAATGTAGATGCAGCTTCTGCTACAAATCTGGCAAACTACAATATTGATTCTGCAGTGATTGAAAAAGCGACTGTAAAAGCAGATCAACTAAATGTCGTTGAATTGAAGTTGAGTGAAGGAACTAATCATTTCTCTGGCCCACGCAATGTCGTTGTTGAAAATGTTAAAGCAGCTGGTTCCGCAGTTCTGATGGATAAATTCACTGGCAAAGTGAATTTGAAAGAAAATGTGGCACCTACTGTAATAAGTGCGGTAATTACGAAAAATAGCGAAGTGACATTGACGTTCAGCGAAGCTGTAACAGTTGATGCAGGTGCATTTGAATTATTCGTTGGAGATTCAAAAACTCCGATTGCAGGGACAACTGTAGCAAAAGTTGACCCGGCTGCTAAAACAGCTGTCATTCAATTGGCTGAGGGACAAACATTCACTCAGGATCAATTTAATGAAGGTATTTACGTGAAAATGGCAAAAGATAAAAACGTTGTTGACACGGTGAAAAATCCATTAAAATTTACTGAAATAAAAGCTTTAAACTAATTGCTTTCAAAAGTAAAATCCCTCGCGACTAAAAATCGCGGGGGATTTTACTTTTGGAAAATTATGCATTCCATACTTTGGATAATTGATTGTTCTTTAAATTATGAAAGGCTACCGACAGTTCCTACACCAATAATCTAACAGTTATTTTGTCATCATTATTTCCTTACTGTCGTATCCTTTAAATGTGATTTGCAAACGGATCATTTTAAAATCATGAATTTCAAATGCTTCTGATATTCTCTTAATCAGTTCCGTTTCATCCATATCAGGATTCATTTCATGGTTGCTGAAAACTTCCATGAGTTTATTGACCGCTTGTTCACCATGTAAATAGACATTATCAATTTTATTGACATATTCAGCTTCTGAACGCTCCTTTTTCTCTGAGAAGCTAACATTCAGCGCTTCCTTTTGCTCTTTTGTATCTATTGTTACAGTAATCATTGTAATGCCATATGTATCTACAACTTCATTTGCTTTTTCTTCAGGAAGTATATTTTTACTGCTGCATGCAGTTAATAAAAATAAAGCAATTATGAATAAAAAAAATAGGGATTTACGCATCTGTAATCATCCTTTCCAAACGACTATGTTTAACATAACCTGAGGATGAGGTCGATATACATGACGGACGGCAAGGCTCGTAATTAGGTGAAACTTCATGAACAGCTATCCGTATAGTACATTACCGGAATGCACTGCATGGAAAGGGGGATACATATGAAAACAGAACAGTCTATGACGTTGAAAGACTGGATACTGACGATCGTTCTATTATTTTTGCCGATCGTCAATATCGTTATGCTCATCATTTGGGCAACTGATAAGCAAGACCCAAGGAATACATTTTCAAAAGCCTATTTAATTGTATCTGCAGGAGCGATTGCACTCGTCTTTACGATTTACATGTTACTATTTTTCTTATTTCTAATGATTGGCATTTTCGCGGCATAATTTTTTATCGTAAGTTTTTATTGATCATTTGATTTTGAATAAATTGTGACGAATCGTTATTTTGACAATTGAATTTCCAAATTTAAAACACCAATCGTTTATTTTACAGTAGGTGAAATGATATGATATAGGAAAGGATTGATTGAAAGAGCCAACAAGGAGAGTTAACAATGACGAAAGAAATGGAAATTTCATATAGGGAAGAGCAAGCGAGGATCGATAAAAAAGAGGCAGGATCTTTCATCGCGGACTTGAAATCACTTTTCAAAGGCCCGGTACTCATAGCGAATGCTTTGCCTGTTTTTGTCGGTTTTTGGCTTGCCCTCTATTTTACGGATGGATCATTATTAGCGAATAGCCAGTTATTTTGGTTAACAATTATCGGTAGCACTGTTTTAATGGGTGGTGCTTTAGTTCTGAATAACTGGTACGACGTCGACATTGATACAGTAATGAAAAGAACACAAAAACGTCCGACCGTTACAGGTCATTTTTCATTGAAAACGGTTTTGACAATCGGTATTGTACTTTCTGTAATTGGTATGGTCATGCTGTTTTTTACGACGATTGAGGCCGCGGTTTATGGCTTTATCGGATGGTTTACGTATGTCATTATGTATACGATGTGGACAAAGCGTAAGTATACACTTAATACAGTGATCGGCAGTATTTCAGGTGCCGTTACACCATTAATCGGCTGGGCAGCGATCGCGCCAGCTTATCATATAGTACCCGTAGTATTGTTCCTCATATTATTCATATGGCAAATGCCTCATACATTTGCAATTGCGATTCGAAAGTATGACGAATACAAAGCTGCAGATGTTGCGATGTTGCCTGTTGTCCGTGGCATTCGGATGACGAAACGGCAAATGTTCGTTTATGTCGCCTGTCTATTGCCTTTGCCATTTTACTTAGGGTCGCTTGGAATGGCATTTGTCATATTGGCTACTCTGTTGAACATAGGATATGTAGCGATGTCCATTGGTGGTTTTTTTACAAAAGATGATTACCGTTGGGCAACAATGATGTTCTTTTACTCGGTAAATTATATCGCTATTTTGTTTTTGTTGATGGTTGCAGTTACATTGCCAATTTTTTAGGGGGATCATTGGATGAAGATGCGAAGGAAAAAGAAGAAGGAGTCGAGAAACGAACGGTATACGTTTTTTGATTTCATTTTGGATGCGCTTTTTTTCATTCCAGATATTTTGTTTTTTCTATTCCGGCTTATTCTTTATCCTTTCAGAACTTTAGTAAGATGGATTTTAGAATTATAAATGTATTAACGAACCCATGCCTTGAACGAAGGTATGGGTGTTTTTTTGTGGATTATTTCGAAAAAGTTCATTATATCTACTTATTTAGAATGTTCAGTTGATAATGAAAGCGCTATCATTTATAATTCTATTAATCGACGATGTAGTTGAAATGAAGGGGGAGATTGGATGGATAGAATGGGTAGGAAATTGTGGTTAAGCATTGCATTTGTTTGTTTAACAATCATTTTAGTAGGCTGTGGAACAGGTGGTTCATCGAGCGGCAGCAGTTTGGATGTCGATGCAGATGGCAAAAAGAAACTGATTGTCGGTACGGATGCTACGTACCCTCCGATGGAATACATGGATGAAAAAGGAAATATTGTAGGGATTGATATTGATATTGTGAATGCTATCGCGGAAGCTGCCGGCTTTGAAGTAGAATATAAGAATTACGGATGGGAGCCGTTATTCCCGGCGCTTGATAATGGGGAAGTCGATTTTGCAGTATCTTCTATTACGATTACGAAAGAACGGAAACAGTCTTTTGACTTCACTGAACCATATTTCATAGCCAATCAGTTGATTCTTGTCCCAGAAGATTCAGATGTTGAATTGTTCGATGATTTAGCGGATAAGCGTGTTTCTGTCCAAATAAACACTACAGGGCATCATGTTGTTGCGGATTTATTAGGAAAGACAAGTTCAAAAATTGTTGCAGCAGAAACAATGCCTCTTGCCATCAGTGAAATGATTAATGGGAATGCTGATGCTTCTGTTGGAGATAATGCGGTTATCCTTGATTACCAGAAAAATAATCCCGACGTGGATTTGAAGACGGTGGAAGATGACAGCTTTGAAAAAGAATATTACGGTTTGATGGTGAAAAAAGGAAACAAGGAAGTACTGGATTTATTAAATGAAGGAATCAAAAAAATTAAGGAAAATGGAAAGTTGAAGGAAATCACGGGCTTTGATATGGAATGATTGTTGAATGATAAGCAACAGCCATAGATATCAAGGAGGTGATGATCATGGAGTTTTTAGGTATAAGATTTGAAATGCTGGAAAGTATTTGGAGTTACCGAGAGTTATTCATTCGGGGGATTTGGGTCACTCTCGGATTGACAGCTGCGGGTTATGTTGGAGGCTTCATTTTGGGATTGATCGTCGGGTTAGGGAAGTTATCTAAAAGTAAATGGTTTTACTATCCAGCAAAGTACTATGTCGATTTTTTTCGTGGAACTCCATTGTTGGTACAAATTCTATTAATCCACACAGCACTGATTCCTAGTCTTTTTGGTCACTCCTTAGGTTATTTTGTTTCTGGGGTATTAGCACTTACGTTAAACAGTGCTGCTTACAACGCGGAAATTTTTCGTGCTGGAATTCAATCAATTGATAAGGGGCAGATGGAAGCTGCCCGGTCGCTTGGAATGCCACATAACACTGCCATGAAGTTGGTTATATTACCACAAGCGTTCAGAAGGATGATTCCGCCTTTAGGCAATGAATTGATAGCATTGTTAAAGGATTCTTCGCTTCTAATGGTCATAGCGGCAAGTGATATTCTGTATGCAGGCAAGGTGGTGGCAGGTGTCTATCAAAGATTTTGGGAACCCTATTTAACTGTTGCTGCTCTGTACCTAATATTGACATTTGCATGCGGGAAACTCATCAATTATATCGAGAACAGGTTTAGCAATAGTTACGTCCCTTCTTCAAGAAGATCTATTTTTACAATGAGACGTTCAGAACCAGGGGGCGGATTGCGATGATAAAAATAAGAAATTTGCGTAAATCGTTTGGGCAATTGGATGTTCTGAAGGGCATTGATTATGACATTAAAGAGAAGGAAGTCATATGTGTGATTGGCCCGAGTGGGTCGGGAAAGAGCACATTTTTAAGATGTTTGAACCTTCTTGAAGAAATTACTGCGGGCGAAGTATATATAGATGGTGTAAAAATCAATGACCCAAAAACGGATATAAACGGTATCCGGAGAGAAGTCGGGATGGTCTTCCAACAATTCAACTTGTTTCCTCATATGCGGGTAATCGATAATATTACGATTTCACCGATCAAAATTCGGAAAATGGCCCAACGAGACGCAGAGGAATTGGCACGGCAACTTCTTGAAAAGGTGGGGCTTTCCGAAAAGGCGAATGCCTATCCCGAACAGCTCTCAGGAGGACAAATGCAACGGGTTGCGATTGCAAGGGCGCTTGCCATGAAACCTAAAATTATGTTATTCGATGAACCGACATCGGCGCTTGATCCCGAGATGGTAAAAGAGGTTTTGGATGTTATGAAACAACTTGCCTATGAAGGCATGACAATGGTTGTCGTTACACATGAGATGGGTTTTGCAAAAGAAATGGGAGATCGGGTGTTATTTTTGGATGGAGGGCTTTTAGTAGAAGAAGGAAAGCCGGAAGAAATTTTCACTCATCCTAAACACGAAAGAACGAAAGCATTTTTCAGCAAAGTATTATGAAAAGCTGTTAAGTATTTAGGGATGAATTGTATTTCACATAAGTTAAGGACGATATGAAAAGTTCATATCGTCTCAGCTTGTTGACAAACGCTCGCATACTGCGTTGCTCGTCTCGCTTGTCCCCTCATGAACCTAAGTTCTATTCGGGTCTTCGCTCGACTTCGCGCGGGCTTGCACGATGCAGGTCATGCAGTCGTTGCGACAGGACGTCGCGCAGTTAGACTGCCTTCCACGTGACAAGCGTTTTCAAGCCAAGCTGGGCAAACACCTATCTCATGACTACAAACCTCAAAAGGACTGTAGACAAAGTAAAAAGATACTTTGTCTACAGTCTGGGACGATATGAAAAGTTCATATCGTCTTTTTCGTCATTTTGTTCGCAGGGGCATTAAGTAAAGCGACGCCTCCGATAATGAGAATGATCCCTAATATGACACCTATGCTAATCGGGTCCTCGAATAGCAGCACGCCTATTATAGCAGTCAAGGCAGTTCCTACACCTGACCATATTGCGTACGCTAAACTAAGGGGCAAGTGTGCCAAAGTTTTACCGAGAAAGAAGAAGGCGCATCCATATCCTATCGCAACAATCATTGAAGGAAGTACGATCGTGAAGCCTTCTGATAGTTTTAAAAACATTGTTGCAATAACTTCTGAAATGATTGAAATGCCTAAGAAAAGATATCCTTTCATTTATGACGACCTCCTATATTCCACTGTTTAACAGCACAACGCCACCAATGATTAGCAATATGCCTGTTGCTTTTTTAATATTGATGTTCTCTTTATAGTAAACGATACCGACAAGTGCAGTCAGTGCCGTCCCGACACCAGCCCAAATTGCATAAGCTAGACCTAAAGGCAATGTTTTAAGCGACAAGGATAACGTGTAAAAGGCGATTGCGTATCCGACAATTACTGCGAGTGAAGGCAATGTTTTTTTGAAGCCTTCCGTTTTTTTTAGCATTGAGCTGCCGATGACTTCTGCCACAATGGCTATGCTTAATAATAAATAGGCATTCATTCGGAATCCTCCAATAACGACTGTAAGTCATCAAATAATTGTTTCTGGGCGCTATTATCGATTGGCGCGATTTGAAATTACTGTGCGTAATATAATCCGTCCACTGCCAATTGAATGAGCAATATCTTATTAGGTGGCAATCCGTCATTTTCGAGATGCCGCAAAGTCCTTATATTTCTCTGAAAGAGCATATCGTAAATCGGACGACAAAACAGATTGTGCCAAAGTTGCGGCATTGTATTCACCATGCTTCAATAGATCTTCTTGATTGGCTCGAATAAATGCTCTCGTCCAACGTCCTTTTTCAATCGGATCTGCATATCTATGAAAATTCTCATCAATTGTACTAAAAATTAAAGCAGCAATGTTCTATAATAAATCTTTTTAGTAGGGAATTGATAAAGCAATCCGCCTTTACGAATCCCTGCTTCTTTGGCGACAGCCTCCAATGTTAGTGACTCCAAACTTTGTGTTAGCAAAATGCGTTAGGCTGCCTCTACTAATAATTGTTTTTTATTTTTACTTTTTTGATTCATAGAGAATTTTCCTCCTTTCCCTATACCGTCTGGACGGTGTTATTTTACTGATCAAAATAGATTATTGCAATCATTAAAGGTTTTTGATGACAGTTTGTTGAAATGTTAGAGGATGTATTTGAATTGGGAGGCGTACATATTGTTTATTTATGAGGAATTTGGAATGTTGGATAAGCCAATTCTGTTGTTTATCCATGGAGGGGGTGTCGGCGGATGGATGTGGGACGGTCAAGTAGACTATTTCAAAGAATACCATTGCATCGTCCCGACTTTAGCTGGCCATAGTAGCCGGAATGATGAAACCGCATTTTCAATCGAGAAAAGCGCAGTTGAGTTAATTGAGCTGATTGAATCTATAAAAGGTGATCGACCTGTCCACTTAATCGGTTTTTCAATCGGTGCACAAATCGGTCTAACAATGGTCTCACTAAAACCACGATTGTTTGAGACTGCAGTCATTAATAGTGCACTCATCATTCCACAAAAATCATTACTGCCATTCATTACTCCTACTGTCAAACTATCTTTTCCGTTAATTAAAAATAGAACATTTGCGAGAATGCAGGCGAAAGAGCTTCATATGGAAGGGGAATGGTTTGAAAAGTACTATGAGGAAACATTGAAAATAAAAAAAGAGACGCTATGTACAGTACTACAAGAGAATATGTCTTTCACTCTTCCTATTTCGTTTTGGGAAAGTACAACAAAAATGCTCGTAACTGTAGGTGAAAAGGAAAAAGGGATCATGCAGAAGTCAGCTGACCAAATCACTTCTGCCAATCAAAATTGCTGTAAGCTTGTCATCCCTCGTATTGGCCATGGCTTACCAACAGCTTTGCCTTCTTTGTTCAATAAGATTGTTGCACTTTGGATTGAAGAACAACGGATATTGGATGAGGAAGCAATACAAAATGAGTTGCTATGAAGAAAAGATTTACTTCATTTCGAAAGGGGAACGATCTTGAAAATAATTCGTTTAGAAGAACTTGAGGGAAAGTCATTAACGCAATACGATTCGAAAATGGTGATGCGCAAAATATTGATGACAGAGCAGCCGGTACATGTAGGGATTGTTGACTTGGAAATTGGTGGAGTGATCGGTTTTCACGAGGCGACTGTCCCTCAAGTTCTTGTTGTTATTGAAGGTGAAGGAATCGTTAGAACAGGAATGGACGATGGTGAACGAGTGGAAGCTGGAGAGGCGGTATTTTGGCAGAAGGGAGAATGGCATGAAACAGCGACAAAGTATGGAATGCGAGGAATTATTATTGAATCTGAAGGTCTTAATCTGTCTTCGTTGATCGGAAATATAAAGTGATTAGTGAAGCGGCTGGAGAGATCCACGCCGCTTCACTTCCATCGTTTAAGGCCATCGATGCTGTTTATTTTTAGCGGCTTTCTTTTCGGAGTTTGTCTTTTTTAACTCTGCAAACTCTTTTGCGATTTCTTCCATCATGTTTTTTGGACTAATTTTCTGCTTCTTTGGTGTTTGCGGCAACGAATTTGAATTGTTGCCGCCAGTTTTATGTTCATCTCTTCCCATTTAAATCCTCCTTTCCATTATCCTTCGCTTTACTTTGGCGCTTTTTCATCTTTTCATGCGAATTCGGGCACCTTTCATAGGTATATGAATATGATGAACAGAAAGTATAAAAAGATGTGGAGGTATGTTTGAATGAACAATCCAAATCAAAACTATTGGGAAGGAAATTGGCAAAATCCTCGATATAGAAGAATTTCAATGGAGCAAGCTAACTCCATTGCGCTGCAACGTGTTCCTGGCCATATCGTAAAATCAGAATTGGAATTTGACGATGGCATACTGCTTTATGAAGTGGAAATCCGAACAGATCAAGGTTTGAAATATGAAGTGAAAGTGGATGCAATTACCGGCCAAGTGCTACGGGTAAAGCTTGATTGATTCTATTCTTTTAACCAAAAATTCTGTTTTACTGCCTTCTACATAGGGTATGCATGTAAGAAGCATATTAAGAGGAGGTAGGGATACATGTCCATTGCAGAAGAATTGAAAAAGCTAAAGGAATTTTCATGTAATACCCGCTGTGTGTTAAGTGTGTATTTGAACACGAATCCAGCCGATCCAGAACAGCAAAAGAGCGCCTGGAAAATTCAACTGAAAAATGGATTAAAACGGATTGATGAGTATCTTCAAGCATCGGACGATCAACAAGAGATTCAAGCATATAAAAAAGTAAAAGATAAAGTTATGAAGGAAATTGAAGACCATCAAAACGACTTGAACAAAGGAGTCGTTATTTTTGCGTCAGCAGAACCCGAGCTATGGTCTGTTCATTATGTGCAAGTCCAAGTGAAAACAAACTTTTATTGGGAAGATCATCCAATCGTTGAACAAATGGAGTATATGCTGAAAGCGTATCCTCAAGCAGGTATTATTTTACCAAGTTTTGGCGAGGTACGAATTTTAGATACTGCAATGGGTTTTATTAATGATGAAAAAAAGTATTCATTTGATTCCGGACTGGAAGTTTGGAGAGAGCAAAAAGGGCTTAATTCTTCATTTCAAAGAGGCACGGGAGGAAGCCATACAGATGACTTGGATCAGCGTTTGAAAGAGAATTTGGAACGCTTTTATAAGGAGATGGGCTCGATCGTCGATAAAATGAAGAAAGAGCGACAATGGAAAGAAGTGTATGTTGTTGGAGAAGCTGAATTAGCAAACTCATTTTCGCGTACGATGCGCGACAAACCGACCAATAGTATATATAAAAATTTGAATAATGTGGAACCGAAAAAAATTCTCCATCAAGTATTCGAAAAATAATATTTCGCGTACCGCTCCCGCAGAGGAGCGTTTTTTTTATCTTATGGAATGTTCCTTTTGTACAGAAGTTATTTGTTTATCATACGATAGAGAAATAGCAAGTAAGGGAGGGAGTGAGTAAATGGGTCTGTTTATTAATAAGAAGCATGAGAATTTATTTAAAAGTGACAAACAAATCGAAGAGATCAATCAAACGGTGTATCGGTCGGATACTTTAAGTGAAGCGATAGAGGAACAGAAAAAAGCTTTTGATTTGATGAATGTACAATATAGTGAGCTGGAAAAGAAATTAGCGCGGCAAAGGCGGATGCAATCCGATCGTTGGGAGAGCACGAAAATGCGTTTTGCCGAACTAATGGAAAGCAATGAGGCACGTTATCGGTTCGAAGATGATGCAGTACAGACAATGAAGCGATTGGATAAAAGGAATGAAGAATTGCAAAAGACTCTTATGGAAAAAGTGGCATTACATGAAGCTTTATCAGCAAAAATTGATGTTGTGAACGAGTCGAATGCAGAAATAGCATTGCGATTGGAGCGTTTTGAGGAAGAGCAAAAAGAGCTTTTGTCCAAGATGGATCTTTCTATGAGAAAACAAGAGAAAATGGTTGAATCCTTGGAGGCATACAAAAATTCGCAAGAGACGATTGCTGAACGGGTTGAGCAACAAGAGGGCCTAATAGATAAGCTGCTTAGACAAATGGACTTCTTGCGGGCAACTCTATTTGAACGAACACATTTCATTGCGGAAAAAATCGATAAAAGCTATCAGCTAACATCTTCTTATTTCCGCCATGGCAAAGACAAGACAGATTTGCCAAAAACGAAATAGCCCCATGCATGATTATACTTGGATGGCAATATAGTAAATAGAAAAAGGGGGAAAGTAAATTTGGCAGAACAAGAACAGGGGAACAATATTCGTAAGGAGGTAGAATCAACTCCCAATCAAGTAGTGACAACGAAAGAACAAAACAATGAGCAAAAGCAAACATCGGTCGGATTAACGGAAAATGTTGGCGCTATGCTCTGCTACATCTTTGTCATTGGACTCGTCTTTCTCTTCATAGAAAAAAAGAGTCAGTTCATTCGTTTTCATGCCTTCCAAGCAGTATTCACAGCTGTCGCCATCTTTTTGATCAATATCGTCTTTAGTTTTATTCCTGTCGTTGGGTACTTCGTAAGCCTGCTGTTAAGTCCATTGTCATTTGCGCTCATGATTTTCATGATGTATCAAGCATACCAAGGCAAGGAGTTCAAGTTGCCATTCATCGGTGATCTATCGGAAAGCCAAATACAAAAGGCATAAAATGCAAAAGCTGTCTCTCGTACAATCGAACAGACAGCTTTTTGAATACATTTTTTACATACTGCCAAGCACAATGACGATCATCCAAAACAGGAATTTGAGCAATAGCGTAATGGCTCCTAATATAATGCCCGCTACTGCCATGCTTTTTCCATTCGAATTTTTCGTCCCAATAAACCCAAAAATGATCGCCATAGCTCCTAAAAAATAAGGCAAAATAAAAATCAGATTTAAAACAATCCCTAAAATTCCTAACACAAGGGAAGTGACAGCCATCCCATTTGTTTGTGGGTTGGTTGTCTGTTGTTCATCTAACACATCCTCACCCCCTACCGTACTCTATGCAAAGGTGACAATAGATTTGAATGAAAAAGTTTAAATCTACTAGCAGCCGTCCGAAAAAAATTCAAAAAATAAACATTAAATGATATAATGTGTAAAATAGAAAAAATTGGAGGGGTTGGGATGATTCATTTTGCAGCACCGACGGTTGAACAGTATTTCAGGACGTATGTCATTACAAATTTTGCAGTAAGTGCAGATGAGACAAAGCTCATTTTCAATTCTAATTTGAATGGCAAAATGAACTTATGGGCAATTGATTTGCAAAAAAATGGTTTCCCTTATTTATTTGCCCAAAAGGATGAAGCGTGTAATTTCATAAAAATCGATCCGGAAAATCGTTACGTATTGGCGGGCTTTGATAAGGACGGGGATGAGAACTATCAAATTTATGCCATTCCATATGAAGGCGGTTTGCCAGAACCATTAATAACTGGGGATACAAGTGAAAAGTATTATTTTAGTCATTTGAGCAATGATGGCAAACGCGTCTATTACATAACTTCCGCAAATAATCCGATGTATTTAAATACCCATATGAAAAACTTGGAGACGGACATTGATACATTGATCAACATTGGAGAAACGTCTCCTACGGAACTAGCTGCAGTGTCTGAGAAAGAGGAGCGATTCGTTTATACAAGAGCTTTCGCAAATACGTATGTTGTCAGTTTCGTAAAAGCCGGTGAGGAGATTCATTATTTGACTCCGGATCATGAAAAAGTGCATGTAGCTTACGACCCTGTATTTATTGAAGAACAGACGATCTTTTTTGTAACGGATTATGAAGAAGATCATACGTATATTGCGAAATATGAAGTAGAGACGAAAAAGTTTTCAAAAGTAGCTGCTGTTGAAGGAGAAAGCGTTCAAACAATCAAGTGGAATAAAGAGAAAAAAGAACTGTTTTTCTCTACATCGAAAGGGGTTCAAGACAATCTTTACCGGTACGGAATGGAAGATGGAGCGGTAAGTAAAATTGCTCTGCCGGCAGATGTGATCGAGCAACTTCATATTGCGAAATCCGGCAATCTCTATTTGTTAGGACGCAGTGCAACTTCACCTTTGAATATATACACTTTACAAGATGGGTCGGAGTGGAAGCAGTTGACGGAAAACCGTGTATTAGGTATTGATCCGGAGGAGATGGTTGATCCAGAAGTGATTGTTTACCGATCTTTTGACGGAATGGAGATCGAGGCACTCCTTTTCAAAGCGAAGCCTGAGCAAGCAAATGGCTACACGATTTTTTGGCCGCATGGCGGTCCGCAAGCATCAGAACGCAAAATGTTCCGCTCGATGTTCCAATGCTTGTTGAACCGAGGCTATCATATTTTTGCTCCAAACTTTAGAGGGAGCACAGACTATGGCTCTGCATTCACAAAGTTAGTTGAACAAGATTGGGGAGAAGGGCCGAGGCTTGATTGTATAGCCGGCATAGAATGGCTCTTCGACAATGGCATTACAGACCGTGATCGCCTATTTTTAGTAGGTGGAAGCTATGGAGGCTATATGGCATTGCTTCTGCACGGACGTCATGCAGACTATTTCAAAGCTGTCGTTGATATTTTTGGCCCATCCGATTTGTTTACGTTTGTTGAATCCGTGCCTCCGCATTGGAAGCCGATTATGGAACGTTGGTTAGGTGACCCGGTACGCGATAAGGAAAGGTTCACTAGAGATTCGCCAGTGACGTATTTGGACGGCATGACGAAGCCGATGTTAGTCATCCAAGGCGCAAAAGATCCGAGGGTCGTAAAAGAAGAATCCGACCAGATTGTTGCCAAGCTGAAGGAGAAAGGGCGAGATGTAGAATATTTAGTGTTGGAAGATGAAGGGCACGGGTTTTCGAAAAAAGATAATGAGATTAAAGTGTATAATGTAATGTTAGACTTT
Source organism: Sporosarcina sp. USHLN248 (assembly GCF_037144575.1). Taxonomy (NCBI): domain Bacteria; kingdom Bacillati; phylum Bacillota; class Bacilli; order Caryophanales; family Caryophanaceae; genus Sporosarcina; species Sporosarcina sp. USHLN248. Next base: position 65,356 of record NZ_JBBCZC010000013.1, on the reverse strand, counting down.
TTGGAGAAGCATCAGTAAGTAAAAAACTCCTGCCGTTGAATATGGCAGGAGTTTCGTGTGTTTTAAAAACTTCAAAGAAGAAATATTGGTTTGTAATTCAATCCCAATCTTGTCTTTGCAAATCTTCCGCAACCAATTGCAAGTCGTCCGCTGTTATTGTAAGCACTTCATAATTTGTCGTGTCTGCAAACTTCATCGCCATTTTTTTCATGAATTTTGGCGAACCTTCATTTTCCTCATCGTAGACAATTAGTAAAGCATCTGAATTGCGCAATAGAAATTTATCTCGTTCAATGAATTGCCATGGAGCCTCGTATGGACGCTTCGTCAATGCAGTCGTAAAGTCTGCATTGGAAACAATGAATTGATAAGCATCTTTTTTGGTTTCATTCCAATTTTTCTCCTGTTCCAAGAACGGTGTAATAACGGCATACTTCAGATCGGGATATGATTCCTGCAATTCGATCACTGTTTCTGCAGCCCAAGTTTCAACTCCAGGCTGCCCGCTAATGATCATCCATTCCAAGCCGCTTTCAATAAGCGGCAGAAGGCGGTTTTCAAGCGCCTTTTTGATTATGGGAATCCCTTCATGCTTATTATTGAAAATCCCTAACTCATGCGCCTTATAGCCTGTTATAACAAGTCTCTTTATCATTGTTCCTGCCTTTCCGACATCTCTTGTATAGCTGTTTGAGATAGTTTGGAAATGACCATATCATCCATAGGCGGGTTATGCAAGCCCGCTCGTACATCTCGATAATAGCGTTGGAGTGGGTTGGTCAGCTCCAAGCTTTTTGCTCCGACAATGCGCATCGATAGATCGACAATCCGGATCGCAGCATTTGTGACAACTAATTTAGCTGCGCCTAACTCTTGTTTTATAAAATTGCGTCGTGCAGGGTCATCGTAAGCGGAAGCGACGCTGTATAGGAAATGCCGGGCTTTCATTAGCTCAAGATCAATTTCCCCGATATGATTTTGAACGTTTGGCAGCTCGGAAATTGGACCTTTAATGCTGTTCGGGCGATAGGTTACAGCGAATTGTACGGCATAATCTCTTGCAGCTTGTGCAATGCCTAAGTAACATGCAGGAATGTGGAGAAGCCAGCCATTTGCTTTATCTCCACGTGGCCCTGTATTGAGTTCTACAAAGTTTTCATCGCTGACCTTTACAGCATCCAAAACGAGATCATGGCTTTCTGTACTTCTCATCCCAACCATATTCCAAGTTTCTTTTATAGACAAGCCAGCGGAGTTCCGATCGATTAAAAAGAAGCCTATACCATTCTTTTCTTCAACCCAAGCGGATGATAGGAAATGAGTTAAAACAGGGGACATCGTTGTAAAGGTTTTTTGTCCGCTAAGGATCCAATGCCCGTCTTTTTTCACTGCAGTCGTTTGAGGTTTCCCGCCACGTGTTGGACTGCCCGTTTGTGCTTCGCTGACCGCACGATTGACGAGCGCGCCGTTAACAATTTCATTGGCAAACTGCTGCAGTTTCTTTTCTTCCCAAAGTTTGTATTCATACAATTCACCTACAACGCCTTGATGCCAACCGATCGACAAAGCAGTAGCACCGTCGTACGAGGAAAGTGTTTCTTGCAGCAGAACCATATCAGAAACAGTTATTCCTTCCCCTCCGTACGATTTCGGCAATGTTAATTTTGTATAGCCTATTTCAATTAGTTTTTGGATATTCTCTTTTGGAAATGAAGCATTGCGATCGTTTTTTTCTGCTGATTTTATAATTAGATCCTTTACATCATTTAATTTTTCAAGCCATTCTCTTTGCAATTCAGACGTTATGAATAACTCCTTTGACATACGAACACATCCTTTTCTTCAGTTCCACGGCGTAAATCTTTCTACCAATTATACAGAACTTTTCATATTTAATCATCCGTATTGGTTTAATAGGTATTATATATTGTATCAATCTTTATTATGAAAATATAGGCAACATCCTATTAATACATGTTGACTTGTTGTAATAACAAGATACGATTGGAAAAAGGGGGAATTCGATGAAAATCATACGGTTAAAACCTGAGCATGCATCCGATTATTATCAATTAAGAATAGAGGCATTGCAAAACAGCCCGGAAGCTTTTGCAAGCAGTTACGAAGAGGAAGTGGCTCAATCGGCGGCCAAATATGAAACTCGTTTTGGAATGGATGACTCTTATACATTTGGTGCTTTACAGGATGGATGTTTAGTAGGAAGCGTCACGTTATTGAGGGAACAGGTTAAAAAATTATCCCATCGGGTGAATATTGTTGCCATGTATGTAAAGCCTGAATATAGAGGCGTTGGAATTGCGGCAGCATTGATGGAAAAGGCGATTCAAGCCGCAAGGCAAATCGACGAAGTTGAACAAATCCATTTAACAGTTGTAACGACCAATGTGCCAGCAGTAAAAATGTACGAGAAAAATGAGTTTACTACGTACGGAACAGTGAAACGGTCGCTTAAATTAGGACCAAATTATGTAGATGAATTATTGATGGTTTGTTTTTTATAGCAAGAATAGATGACAGAATAATTAAAATATGAAATTTTTACTCGCAATACGTTATACTAATTCAATATCGAAATTTGTATAAAGTGAGTGATTTAATGAAGCAACGTGAACAATGGACTTCCAAAATCGGATTTATTTTATCTGCTGCTGGAAGCGCAATCGGTTTAGGGGCCATTTGGAAGTTTCCCTATATGGCAGGAATGAACGGCGGAAGTGTTTTTTTAATTTTATTCATCTTATGTACGTTCATTATCGGCTTGCCTATTTTATTGGCGGAATTTATAATTGGCCGCCGCGGTCAGCATGACGCAGTAACATCATTGAAAATATTATCTCCTACAGGGAAATGGCATTGGATTGGCTGGTTGGGTCTGGCGAATTCATTTATATTGCTTTCGTTTTACAGTGTAGTAGGCGGTTGGATCCTCTCTTATTTAGCAAGAGCAATCACATTTGGGTTAAATCGCTCCGATTATGGAGAAATGTTCAATTCAATCATCGCAAACCCTACTGAGGTTCTACTAGCGCAGGCGGTCTTCATGATTTTAACTGTTTGGATTGTCCAAGGGGGCATTAAGGGAGGAATTGAACGGGCAAGCAGGTATATGATGCCGTTATTGTTTATTTTCTTTATTGTCCTCTCAATAAGATCTGTTACGTTGGAAGGGGCGATGGAAGGGATTCGTTTTCTATTTGTTCCTGATTGGTCTTATTTAACAGGCAAAACATTTCTGCTTGCTCTTGGACAAGCATTCTTTTCACTAAGTGTCGGTGTGACAGCAATGATGACATACGCATCTTATTTATCTAAGGAAGAAAAATTAGGGCAGTCCGCTTTCAATGTTTCTGTCTTAAATATTATCATTTCAATATTGGCGGGAATTGTCATTTTTCCGGCGGTTTTTGCATTAGGACAATCGCCGTCTGAAGGACCCGGACTAATCTTTGTCGTATTGCCTGCTATTTTTAATGAAATCCCTTTCGGCGCATTTTTCATAATTATATTTTTTATATTAATGTTATTTGCTACGTTGACATCCGCGATAGCCATGTTGGAAATTGTTGTTTCTACTGGCATACGCAATCATTATGAGGGAAGAAAAAGAATGGCTATTCTATCCGGATTACTTATTTTCATCGTCGGTATTCCGAGTGCATTATCATTCGGCATATTATCAGAAATGAAAATGCCCGGTGGAACATTCTTTGATTTTGCGGATATATTAACGAGCAGATTTGGCATGCCGATCGGAGCGCTTTTAATATCATTATTTGCCGGTCATATGCTGACAACTGCTGACACAGAAGATGAGCTTCGAATGAACCCGGCTTTGCATAAGACGTGGAGATTCATCGTTCGATATTTAGCGCCAGCTGCAATCATACTAATTTTTATAGCATCTTTTATGGGGATGTAAAAAGCGTACCAAGGGATTCGTTCCTTGGTACGTTTTATGTTTTAACTAGAAAAATCAGGATGGGTGATTTAAACTGGCTGAGTTTATTTGCATTTTGATAGAAAATCGTTAGGGTGAATGGTCCACTAATTATGCACTTGCAGTTTGTTGCCGTTAAGATCATAAAAGTAAAAGTAATGGTGCCCATTATCTTCTTTAATTGGTTCGACTTGCACGTCAAGAAACGAAAGTTGCTCATGTAGTTTCGCAATATTTGAAGTGGTAAACCCTATCGAAAATGCTGGTTGTCCATTGATCGTAAAATGCCCTCGCGATTCTTTGTCGGCCGTTACCAATACTAATAAAGGCCCGGATGACAATTCCATTACAGATAGTTCATCAGTGTGAAATCTCTTTGAAAATCCTAAATGATCCGTGTACCATTTTATAGATGCTTGGAGGTCGATTACAGGTATTCTAAAATAGTGGATATGATCTAACAACGCCTCCGCCATATACTTGCCTCCCTTAATGGAAATAGTCACTCCCATATAAATACGCCATTTCTTATGAAAAATCCTTTATTAAATTTTGACATTACACATATTGGTTTAGGTAGACATTTTAGCTTCTATCGAATATTTTTATATAAATTTAAAGCAGTCCGTACAAATTGTTTATTATATCCTGTCATGTCATGTATTTTGTCCGCCCAATCGTTTACCGAATTATATGTTGGCTCTTTCATTAATCCGCTATTGCAGCTGAAAAAGCTTTCCCAATTGCTAAACTCCCAATGAGCAATTTCACTTCCATAAGGCACTCTGCACTCTACTAAAGGCTTTTGGTTTATTTGATTTTGATTATATTCTGCTGCTTGTAAAAAATCATTCGTGTCAATTGGTTGTAAATTATATATTTGTTCTGAGGTTTTTCCGTTTGGTCTATGGTATAGCACTTGTAAATTTGGTCCATCTTGTTTCACTTGAATATCTGCGGCTGGGAAAAAATTTGGCAGTTTTTCTTCGGAAAAATCCTCATGCTCTTTGTCGATTAAAATCGGACATATCCATTGATCCCCTAAATCACATAAATACCGATTTCCCGCTTCGTCCAAGGCAATTATAGCAACATGAGCACTTTTGCTTTCCAAGTGATGGCCGATCGGGTATGCTTCGATATTTGCATTATGAAGTTCATGCATCAGCCAGATTGACAAGTCGAAACAGTTGCCTGCAATACCGTATTGCTCTCGATGTTCTTTCATTAATGATACATAGCGCTGCTTTTTATTTGCGCCCTGCTTATAAAACCAGAGCTTTGTCAGTCTTTCCATAGGGAAGTCATTGAATTGATCCCACACGTCTACAATTTGTTTTGGTGCATGCATCGTAACACTCGCTTTCAATCATTTATATTACAATCATCGAATTCATCATTTAAAGAGCTTGCCCACCAAGTGTCTGTTATGCCGTTCATATAATTTTTTAGTAATTTCCTTAAAGGGAAGGGCTGTAAATTGTTTTCATCAAGTTTTTCGACATCCAACCAAAAAAATTCAATATGATCTTCCTGAGACTTTGGGTTTTGATCGTCTTGTAATGCATCGCAATTTACTTCAAATAGTTGATCCACTTCACATTGTAAGATTCCTTTAGCCATCCATTTATGTTCTACTACACCAAGAAATTTAGTGATCGTACAATCTATGCCTAATTCTTCCTTCCATTCTCTTATGAGTGTAACCTTCGCGCTTTCACCAAATTCAATATGCCCACCAGGTAGAAATGTGTTGTTTTGCCCGATTGCATGCGCGACCAATAGTTTTCCGTTTCGAATAAGAACACCTCTTGATAGATGATGAAATGAATTCGCCATAGTAATCTCCTAACCTTTAAATGATTGCTCGAACTATATGGCGTTCGGATGTAATGGGCAACCCCTCTGTAACTGCGTTATCTTGAAATATTTTGTCAATGAAGTGTATACAGTTATCGAAAATGAAATCATATACAATTTGTGTTTGCCCAAAACAACATAGCCTAATTACATCAGTCGGCGAGTGCAAATATTCAATGCTGTTAAACGTTTCAATCTGAAAATCTGAAAACTTGCTCGCTTGAAGGCGCTGCTTGATGGCATGTAATGTTCCGTTGTTATTTCGTGTAAAAAGGTTAGGGAACAGCATTGGCAATTCTCGCCCTGAATCATCTCCGGGATGAAGTCCAAGGACAATGCCGCCTTTTTTAACGACTTGATGTAAAAGAAGGTATGCAGAAGTAGGGCCTTTCCGTATGTATGCGCAATCAAACTCTTCCTGCTTAAATGGAAGTCCATGTTTTGAATTCCCCACAACGAAAGACAAATTGCTTTTCTTATTTTCATTTGCTTTGTCTATGAAACGATCTGTAATGTCAAAGCCGATCACTTCTTTGGCAACAGCACTGCAATTCAATGCAAACTCGTCATGACCGCATCCGACGTCTAATACCTTTTTGTTTTGAATTTTGTTCATGACTTCCTTATCGAAGATCGATTCCCCGTTCGGCACTGTAAGAGTCAAATGCCAAGGGTAAGTATAGGCGCCATGCTGTTCACTAAGCTGCCTATACCATTCGAATGAATGAGGCTTAAGCCAATTAGGGTGGCTTGTAGGATCAAATCGTTTAACCATAATGATTCCCCTATTAATTAACAGTATGAGTGAATATTTTTAATAATGCACTTTCATTATATTGATAGATATAATATAAAGCTATTATTATCGTTTTTTTGAATGAGTTTGTCGTTTTGTGCGTGTGAAATAGGTATTTAATCTGGAAGAAACACAATTTTGTTTGAAAGGATAGTTGGAGAAGGAAAAGCAACTGGTTAAATGACTTAATTATAAATAAATTTACTAAACAATCCGCTAGTCCCTATCTCACTAATGCCATGAAACCATATTCTACTAAGGAACCAATGAAAAGGGGAGTTTAGACGAGATCGAATTGGTTCTTACATTGTTAGTGCCTATTTATACTATAAAAATAAAGGAGGTGAGAACAATGAGTAGTGTATGGGGAAATAGAGACTTTCGTGGTCACGGTAACAATCAATCGGAATCTCGTAGCCGTTCCAATTCAGATTCTCGCAGCCGGGCTGAAAATGATTTTGAAATTGACAACGATTTAAGGACTGATGTTGATACAGATGTAGACAATCGGATTCAAGACAAGAATACAAACGTAGCAAGAGTCACTAACAGTGGTAACGCAAAGATTTGGTTGGATATTGATGTTTGTTCTGATTCGGACTCCCGTTCCCGTGTACGTGCTGAATCGGATGCTGATGCTGATTCAGATCAAGACCAAGAGCAAAACCAACGATTTGAAGACTAACTTCTATGAGGAGATAGTCTGCATTTGACTACAACGGATCTATAAAACAGTAAAAGGAGGTGATCGAATGAGTAGAATACAGAGAATTAGGAGAGAACAAAGAAACAATGACTTCAATGACTTTAGAGACAGTCAATCGGAATCTCGTAGCCATTCCAATTCGGATTCTCGCAGCCGTGCTGAAAACGACTTCGAAATTGACAACGATTTAAGGAATGATGTTGATACAGACGTAGACAATCGGATTCAAGACAAGAATGTAAACATTGCGAGAATTACAAATAGCGGTAATGCTAAGATTTGGTTGGATATAGATGTTGATTCTGATTCCCGCTCCCGTTCTCGAGTTCGTGCTGAATCGGACGCTGATGCTGATTCAGATCAGGAGCAAGAGCAAACCCAACGATTTGAAATCTGACATCTGTGAGAAGGTGGGATGGTCGATAACACCTATCCTGCCTTTTTTCTTTTAGAAAGGGGGGAGGTAATTGTGAGTGATTATCGAAATAGAAGTGAAAACAGCTCTACGATAAAGGAGATGGACTTCACCAAATCCCAAATTGGTCAAAGTGGAAATTCTGACGTAGATGTAAATGTTAATGTGATGGTTGATACATCATCCCTTGCTTACGCATATCTATGTTCTATGCTGGCGACCAATAAAATGACCAATCAAGAATTCGAAACTGCTTTGGAGAAATTAGAGGAACTCACAATTCGTAAACAAGAGAAAGATAAATATAGAAAAGATTCTTTAGGCGTTGAGAATATAGATCGCTATCGACAGAAACGCCGCCAATATTTTTGGTGAATACATGCGTAGGTTGTTGCAGAAACAAAAAAACTACTCGTTGTTGCAATTCAAACTTGGTGTGTTTTCGCCCCTGTAAGATGTACCCGGTTGGGTACTTTTTTTGTTTTGAGGGATGATGTTGTTTTACTCGATTCACAAAATATTTGGAATACCTCACTCGAATTCATATTATCAGAAATAAATTTGTAGAAGAATTGCGTATGATTGTTGAAGACTATTATTAGATTGATCTATAATCCCATGATCTCTTCATATTTTTTGGGTAGGTTCCCCTCGTATAATTCTTCAATGCTAAATAATCCCTGGTGTCTTATAATAATGGTCATTGGGAGTATTCCATCGATCTTTTTGGGATGTTTTCGTAGACTTACTGATATATAAGACTTGGATGATACTTCCTTTTTGTGTCTATAAACCCTATGAGAAGGGCTCGGAATTATGAATATCAATCATATATAGTTGAAGATTAGCTCGCTACGTCATCCAGTCACCAGAAGATGCTGCAGCTTTTATGATGGCTGAGATGGATTATCACACCAAAACATGCCTTGGTCATCTTTTTGACTATGAAGAATGAAATCTTATTTCAGTGATGAATAACTAAAAAGAATTTCCGTTCTATTCAATATGATTTTGACTAAAACCGCGTAAATCTTCAAGATAATATCCTACATCGTAATTATATGGCTCTGCTAATTTTAAGCCCATAAATGGGATCCTATGGAGTTAATAATCATAGATTTCTTTATATAACTATGAAGGTATCTGTGAAAATGTATAAGAGATATATTTTTATCGTCAAAGATGATAATGATAAATGAACTGATCTTTATCAGTTCAAAAACTGGGTTTTATATTAGCCTAATATATTCACTACGATTTAGGTGGATTATGGCAGATTATATTTCCGAACGTACTTAGAAAAGTAACAGACCTTTATATGTTTTTCTATGTATATCTTTTCGCAACATAGCAGTTATGTTATCCAAAGGAGTAATTCTTCCTTTTCTATTTTAAATGAAATATTATCTGAAAATGAATGGAGGAACAAAGATGTTGCTTAAATGGCATACCTCGTTAAACTTTGTAATTTATTTTACTCTGTTGTCACTTGTGGGTTTTATAATAAGTAACAATTCTATTGACCTTGTTCTGTTTAAGTTTGACTCACTAATCTGGTTCATCTGCTTTTGTCTTATAACTTTAGGTTTTCGGTCAATTAAAGAAGAACTTTTCCCATTATTTAATTTTAGGCCTTTAAGAAAACTGACCACATATTTATTTATTCTTTTTGGCTTTCTTGTTCCTTATTTGTTCCTAAAGTTTTTAATTAACTATGAAATTTTGATAGACCATAGGTTTATAGTTCTTTACAAAAATGGCTTGTTGGATTCCAATGGGATGGATTTATATGGACTTATCAACATAATGGTTTTTGTTCCTATATGGGAAGAAACTTTTTTTAGGGGGATTTTATTAATTTTTCTCTCAAAGTTTTTAAAACCGCATTGAGCGATTATTACTTCAGCAATAGTCTTTGCACTTTTTCATCCAATGTATTTAGTAGTTACTCTCATTTCAGGATTAATATTAGCAGTAATAACTTTTAGGACTAAGTCATTAATACCTGCGATACTAACTCATGCAATATGGAACTTATATGTAGGAGTATTTTTCCTCTATTTTTAGTTTTTACGTCAATGTAAACTACTATCATGAAATTTACTCAGGTATCTTCAAAAACAGCATTGTCTACATGAACTTTGCTTTTTTGACTAATCTGATGAGTACGCATGTTTTAGTAACCATTTTATAGACATATAGGACTTGACACACCTGAAGTGGGTTACCAATTGGGCTCATTGAAAACGATCAAAGCGCAACGAATGATCCCTATTCCTGGTTTCGTAATAAATGAGCATAAGATACAAAAGGGAATCAAAATAACTGGAAACAACTGGTTGGAGAATCTTTTATCGACCGGGACTTGGTAATCTGTACGGGAGAGGGGACATGCAAGATCATAGAAACCTAACCAGGGTGATGAAACGAATTCTTGATAGTTTGAACGTACCAAGGATTCGATTCCACGATCTACGCCATTCTCATGCTTCGATCCTGATTTCAGAGGGCGTGGATGTCGTGAGGATCTCTGACCAATTGGGACATTCAAATCCGGAGATTACATTGGATTATTACGCGCATCTTTTGCCGAATACAAATGACGGAGTGGCCGACATTTTCCATAATGCTCTCCAAATCCCTTCGAATCATCCCGAGGAAGAGGGTAACAAGAAAAAGTAGCTGCGGACAAAATGCGGTAAAAAACCACAAAAAAACAGCCCCTAGGCATCCGGCCTAATAGGACTGTTTCTGGAGAAGGTTGTTGTTCCGACAACCTTCCTACGGGTTTGGCACCCAATGATTCCGACTGGGCTCGAACCAGCGACCTCTACCCTGTCAAGGTAGCGCTCTCCCAGCTGAGCTACGGAATCGGGAGATATACTGCTTACTGCACATTTATTATTATAGCTATTTTGTGGAAGAAGTCAACATGTTTTTAAAAAGTTTTTATAAACATGAAGAAAAAGGTAGAATGGAAGGAAAGGAGGGAGTATTGTGATCAATCAAACGATTTCACTTCCATTCGCTTATGACTTTGATAGCGCATTGGTTCGCTTGGCGAGGGATCCGATAAATGCAGTGAATGTAGAAGAGCGAGAAGTGTTGGTTCCGATGGAGGAAGGGAATGTCATTCGTTTGAAAGGAACGGGTTCCACTTTGCATCCGGCTTTTGAAATTGAAAATGTCGTAGATGATGCACAGATGGATCGATTATTTTCCATTTTTCATTTTGACAGGCCGTTGGACGAGATTGCGAGGCATTTTGAAAAAACGGATCTCGCGCCCATTTTTGAACAATATGCGGGCATGCCGATCATCAAAAGTTTTTCTCTCTACGGAACGCTTGTAAAATCGATTATTCATCAGCAGTTGAATTTGAAATTTGCAGATGTGCTATTAATGCGATTTGTTGAAGTATATGGGAAGAATGAAAACGGAGTTTGGCGTTATCCGAAGCCTGAAGAAGCTGCGATGATCAATGTAGAGGATTTGAGGATGCTTCAATTTAGCAACAGAAAAGCAGAATATATTATAGAAATATCTCGTGCAATTGCAGAAGGCCGTTTGGAATTGGATAAATTTGAAACGATGGATGATGAAGAAATTATTAGTGAGTTAGTAGCGATTCGAGGGATCGGTCCGTGGACTGCTCAAAGTTTTCTCCTTTTCGGACTAGGCAGGGCAAATTTATTTCCAATGGCTGATATCGGTTTGCAAAACGCTTTGAAGCTTCATTGGAAAATGGATCGAAAGCCGACGTATGAGGAAATGGCTGAGCGGTTCCCGATATGGTCTCCATATTTAAGTTATGCTTCCCTCTATTTGTGGAAAAGTATAGAATGAAGAATTTAGATAGCCGTATGAATGCTATAGTTAGCATCCATACAGCTCATCAGTATAATTATTGAGGTTGATTGTCGTCTTGTTCAAGGTTGTTTTCGCTAAAGTAGAGGAAATTTTCATCATCCAGGTCTGCGATGCGCTCCTTGTTGAGACCTAATGAAAGATTTCCTTCAAAAATTGTTTCCCACCAAGTTTCTGTCGTTGTCATGTTCATTTCCTCCATTTCGTTAATTGGTTATGTGATGATTCTTTACCCGTGCCGAAAGCAAAAATAACAAAAATGCTGAAAAAGAATCTTAAGGCCTATTGGGTTGCCAGTCATCCAAACGCTTGTTTACATTAACGATGTGCTCTGCTCTTACGTTTATCTCTATAATATGCGACATTTTTTTCGCTCTTTTTGTATTTATAGTATATGTTTGCTTCCATCTTCCCAAACTGCATAATTGGTCGGAAATTGACGAATCGAAATTCAGTCCTTTTGCTATATTGACATTTGTTTTCCATGCAAATCTTTTCAATGGAAATTATACAAAAAACAGTTAAACGTCGAATAGTAACGTATTGATCGTTCAATCGTAGGTTGTTCAATATTTGTGGGGTGTAATAAATTGCTATTGCGAAACAAAAGGAGGATGTTTCATGGATTTTGAAAAAAAAGTAGATTCAATTATCGAATTACAAAAAAGTTATTATTTTAGCGGCGAGACGAGGGATATTAATTTTCGAAAGGAAATGCTCAATCGTTTAAAAGAGGCAATCCAATCGCGAGAAGAAGAGATTTTTGAAGCATTGCAGAAAGATTTGGGGAAAAGCCCGTTTGAATCATACGTAACAGAAGTCGGTTTTGTCATATCAAGCATGAATCATATGCTGAAACATTTGGAGGAATGGATGAAGCCGGAAGATGTGAAGACGCCTGTTCATTTGCAGCCTGCAAAAAGTTTTATTGTACGTGAACCATACGGCTCTGTTTTAATCATTGGCCCATTCAACTATCCGTTTCAGTTAGTGATTGAGCCGTTAATTGGAGCCATTGCTGGAGGAAATTGTGCCGTAGTGAAACCGTCTGAGGCTGCCATTCATACAGCGCAAATCATTAAAGAGATCCTTGCCGCTATTTATCCTCCTCATTATGTAACAGTCGTTGAAGGTGAAAAAGAGGAAACTTCTGCTTTAATTCATGCACCGTTCGATTATATTTTCTTCACAGGAAGTGTAGCAGTTGGAAAAGTTGTTATGAAAGCGGCTGCTGAACGCTTGACGCCGGTCACATTAGAATTAGGGGGGAAAAGCCCGGCGATTGTTGATCAAACTGCCGATTTGCGAAAAACCGCAGAACGGATAGTTTGGGGCAAGTTTGTAAATAATGGGCAAACATGTGTAGCGCCTGACTATGTCATTGCGCATGAATCGATTGTCATAAAGCTAATTGAAGAAATGAAAAAAGTGGTCCATCGATTTTACGGAGAGCGTGTCGAGGAAAATCGAGACTACGGTAGGATTATTAATAAAAAGCATTTTGAACGACTTGTCCAATTACTTGAAAAAGAAAAACATCAAATTTGCTTTGGTGGCTCTTTTGATCGGGAATCATTATTTATCGAGCCTACTTTTTTAAAAGATGTCAATTGGGAAAGTCCGTCAATGGAAAATGAGATTTTTGGGCCGATATTACCAGTTTTGACATTCTCCAATTTGGGAGAAGCCATTCATAGAATCCGCCAAAATCCAAAACCGCTTGCAGCATACATGTTTACGGAAAACGAAAAGGCTGCCGACTATTTTATGGAAAACCTGCCGTTCGGAGGTGGCTGTATCAATGATACGGTTTCTCATGTCGGGAACATTCACTTGCCGTTTGGCGGTGTCGGTTCTTCAGGCATTAATGCCTATCATGGCAAGTATAGTTTTGAAACGTTTACTCATGCAAAGGCAATGATGAAAAAGAGCACGAAAATTTCTGCGAGTATCGGATATCCTCCATACAAGAACAAGCTATCTGTTGTGAAACCGATTATACGATAAGGAAAAGCAGCCTACGTCAGGCTGCTTTTCTTAATAAAGTATGCAAGATACCTATCATTAACTTATAGAAGTACGTTAACAGTTTCATTTTTTCTATCACATTTTAAAAGAATTTTTCCTTTCATGTTGGAAAGAGATATACGAGAGTTTAATGATTTCGGTTATCAACGGATTGTTACTATAAATGTTTTAATATGTGAACAATCGTTAGTATATAATAATGCTATCGAATTGAAACAGGAGAGTACATCGATATTGGAAATGCGGAAAGTTTATCATTTCCATTGGTATACCTTTGAATTTAGTAGTAATATGAAAATAAAATTATTAATGAGAGCAGGAGTCACAAAATAGAAAGAAGGGTGAAGTAGATGTTTACATTCGATGAAAAAAGTACGTTGTCTTTATTAAAAAAACTAGTGGAGACACCGAGTCCATCGGGATTCACAGAAAACATTATGGCGTTCATCGCAAATGAATTAAAGGCAATAGGCGTTCCTTTTAAAAAGACAAACAAAGGGGCAGTCATTGCGACGATTGCCGGCAAAGATCAAACGCGCCATCGTTTATTGACAGCTCATACAGATACGTTGGGCGCAATGGTTAAAGAGATTAAAAGTGATGGCCGATTGAAATTGACGATGGTTGGCGGTTTTAATTGGAATGCAGTGGAAGGCGAGTATTGCCAAATACATACTTTTAGCGGCAAAGCAATTCGCGGCACAATTTTGATGCATCAGACGACCGTTCACGTTTATAATGATTCAGGCAGTGCAAAACGGAATGCCGATAATATAGAAGTTCGCATAGATGAAAAAGTGAAAACAGCAGCGGAAACGAGAGCTCTTGGTATTGAAGTGGGCGATTTTGTTTCCTTTGATCCTCGATTTGAAGTGACGGGTAGCGGCTTTGTTAAATCTCGCCATTTGGATGATAAAGCGAGCACCGCACTATTGTTGGAATTGGTCCGTTCATTGCATGAAAAAGGAACCGAACTTCCACATACGACGCATTTCTACATTTCAAATAATGAAGAGATTGGTTACGGGGGGAATTCCAATATTCCTGAAGAAACAGTTGAATACATCGCTGTCGATATGGGCGCGATTGGTGATGGACAGGCATCCGATGAATATACGGTATCCATTTGTGCAAAGGATTCTTCAGGGCCTTACCATTATGCATTAACAAGACAGTTAAAAACATTATGCGAGGACGAAAATATTCCGTATAAAATTGATATTTATCCTTATTATGGATCGGATGCTTCTGCAGCGATTCGCGCGGGATATGATGTAAAGCATGCTTTGTTTGGTCCGGGAATTGAATCATCCCATGCATTGGAACGCACTCATGTAGACTCTTTGCGTGCTACTGCCCAACTGCTTTACGCTTACGTTACATCAGAGATGCTCGACTAATTGGAGGTTATTATGGATACAGAAAAGTTATTTTCTATTATTCCTATAAAAAATATTAAAGGCGTCTTGCCAAAATCGGTTACAGATATTGCAGTCGATTCACGAGCTGTCAGTGCGGGGGGAGTGTTTGTCTGTATAGAAGGCTTTACGGTAGATGGACATTCATTTGTGCAAAAAGCGGTCGACCAAGGTGCGCGTGTCATTGTCGCATCGAAACCCGTTGCCGTTGACTTGGAAAAGGTTGCAGTCGTTTACGTGAAAAATACAGACAGGGCGATTGCGCTTTTGGCTCCTCATTTCTATCAATATCCTTCCAAAAGGATGACGATGATTGGAGTGACAGGAACGAATGGCAAAACGAGTGTCAGCAATATGATCCATGCAATTTTGCAGCATACGGGAGAACGCTCTGCAGTTACAGGGACAATCGGCTTTAATTTGGATGGGACACTGATGGAAACAGAAAATACGACGACAGATGTGTTGACGACCCAAAAAATGATCCATCAGGCAGCCGAGGCGGATTGTTCTACGATGACGATGGAAGTTTCCTCTCACGGCTTAGTGGAAGGTCGTCTTGCAGGCACGGAGTTTGACATTGCGGTCTTTACAAACTTAACGCATGATCATTTGGATTTCCACGGAACGATGGATAATTACGGACATGCGAAGGGGTTATTGTTTGCACAGCTTGGCCAAGACTTGTCGCAACGTAAATTTGTTGTTTTAAATGCGGACGAGCCATGGAGCGAGCGCATGGAGAAAATGACGTCTTATCCTGTTTTATCCTATGGGATAAGACGGGAAGCCGATTTCCGTGCACGGGATATCGTGTTATCTCCAGATGGTACCTCATTCAAAATGGAAACGCCTGTTGGGGACTTTACTGTTCGAATGAATGTAATAGGCGAGTTTAATGTATACAATGCGTTAGCTGCAACAGCTGCACTTTTTGCGAAGGGGATGGAGATGGAAGACATTATAAATGGTTTGTCCGTTATCCCTGCTGCGAAAGGGCGGATGGAAAAGGTCGAGACGGATCTACCTCTCACGATCTATGTTGACTATGCGCATTCGCCGGATGCGATCGAAAAAGCGATCAATGCTGTATTGCCTTATAAGAAAGCGGAGCAAAAGCTCATATTTGTCATCGGAACGGGCGGTAACCGAGACCGCAAAAAACGACCAATCATGGCGGAGAAAGCGTCAATTGCCGACTATGTTATATTGACGACAGATGATCCGAGGGACGAGCCTTATGAGTCGATCCTTTCCGAGTTGGAAGCGGGCATGGCGCATAAACGTTATGCAGCTATCGGAGACCGTGCCGAAGCGGTGAAGCATGCAGTATCAGTGGCGGATGCAGGTGATATTATTATTTTTGCAGGGAAAGGTCATGAGGATTTTCAAATTGTCGGTCATGAAAAGCTGCCGCACTCAGACGCTGCAATTGCTCTGGAAGAGGCTGAAAGAAAGTTTCGGAAAGGCTTTATTGAAACTGAATGAAGAATGAGGGGCCATTATTTTGTAAATGGCCTCTTTTTTCTTTGAAAAAATGTTGAAATCGTCTTTCATTCTGTCTATGCTTAAAAAAGCTGAATAGAAGGAGTTAATGATATGCAAAAACCGATAAATGAAGAAATTGCTTCGCGGCGTACGTTCGCGATCATTTCACACCCGGATGCTGGTAAGACGACGATGACGGAAAAGTTATTGTATTTTGGCGGTGCCATACGCGATGCCGGAACGGTAAAAGGAAAGAAAACAGGCAAGTATGCAACATCTGACTGGATGGAAATTGAGAAACAGCGTGGTATTTCTGTTACGTCTTCCGTATTGCAGTTCGATTATGACGGCAAGCGGGTCAATATTTTAGATACACCTGGGCATGAGGATTTCAGTGAAGATACGTATCGGACGCTCATGGCCGTTGATGCGGCTGTCATGATGGTAGACTCAGCTAAAGGAATTGAGCCGCAAACGATAAAATTGTTTAAAGTATGTCGTATGCGTGGCATTCCTATTTTTACATTCATGAACAAAATGGACCGGCAAGGGAAAGAGCCGCTTGAATTGATGGAAGAGTTGGAAGAAGTTTTAGGGATTGAATCGTATGCAATGAACTACCCGATCGGGATGGGCAAAGAATTCATCGGCGTTTATGACCGTTATAACAATCGCATCGAGCAGGCAAGAGTGGAAGGGGATAGCCATTTCCTCCCTCTGAATGAAGACGGTGAATTGGCAATAGATCATCCGATGATCGAAACTTCTTATTATCAACAAGCTTTAGAAGATGTAATGCTTTTGAATGAAGCTGGCAATGACTTCGACGAAGAACGTGTAGCAAAAGGCGAGTTGACACCCGTATTTTTTGGCAGTGCGTTAACGAATTTTGGCGTGCAAACGTTTTTAGAGACATTCCTTCAATTTGCTCCTCCACCACAGCCGAGAATAACGAAGGACGAAACGTTAATTGATCCGCAGTCGAAAGATTTTTCTGGGTTTATTTTTAAAATCCAAGCGAACATGAATCCTGCACATCGCGACCGAATCGCCTTCGTGCGAATCGTCTCAGGCGCTTTTGAACGCGGCATGTCCGTTACAGTCCCTCGTATTTCAAAATCGTTTAAGCTGACGCAAACGACTCAGTTTTTAGCAGATGATCGAGAAACAGTAAATGAAGCGGTTGCTGGGGACATTATCGGTTTGTATGATACGGGCAACTACCAAATAGGCGATACTGTTGTCGGAGGAAAGTCGAATTTCCAATTTGAAGCGTTGCCGCAGTTCACACCGGAACTGTTTGTCAGAGTAACAGCTAAAAACGTTATGAAATCGAAGCATTTTCATAAAGGGATATTACAGTTAGTCCAAGAGGGCGCCATCCAATATTATAAAACTTTGCATACAGAAGAAGTGTTATTGGGGGCGGTCGGACAGCTTCAATTCGAAGTATTTGAACACCGTATGAAAAATGAATATAACGTTGAAGTGCATATGGAACATATTGGCTCTAAAGTGGCGAGATGGATTGAAAATGAAAGCGACGTGAAAGAGTCGATGTCGGGACAACGTTCAATGTTAGTGAAAGATCGACATGAGAATTTAGTGTTTTTATTCGAAAATGACTTTGCTCTGCGTTGGTTCGGCGACAAATATCCAGATATTAAATTATATAGCCTTTTATAATGTAATGATTATGGCCCAGCAGACGGTTTAGTCGTCTATGCTGGGCTTTTTCATACGTATGCGAGTGCGCTCATGTTCGATTTGGCGAATTTCCGTATGCTTTACAGGCATTAACGCACTGGACGTCTTGAGCATACAATGCCTTCTTTTAGAGTTCAGACGAAATTGAAGACACTCTAATCTCATTATTATGTGGGAAGCTTCATTTTTGAGCTTGCTGATTAATGTTATGTGAATTTAATCTATATATTGGTGTTTAGAGGCTGTAATGCGCTTCTGATGCGTTTTTGAAGGATTGGCGTTGGATGTTTTTCAGTGATTTCTATGCTCATAATTGATGTTAGGTGAAACATTCAATATGATGTAAGTAGTGCTTTTTCCGATACGAAAGGGATGTCCAGATGAGAATCAGTAACTTTTCAATTAAACGGCCTGTGTTTACAATTGTCACAATGTTTCTTGTCATCATTTTAGGTGCAGTATCTTTTTTCAAGATACCAGTAACATTAATTCCAGAGTTGAATCCACCGGTCGCTGTCGTTGTAACAAGCTATCCGGGGGCATCATCGACCGAGGTAGATGAAAAGCTGACGAAACCATTAGAGACGAGTTTATCCACTGCACCCGGACTGAAATCAATGCAGTCCTCTTCACAGGAAGGGGCTAACTTCATATTGCTGATGTTTGATTGGTCGACAAATATTGATGATGTTCAATTGGATATTATGCAAAGGATCGACCAAGTGGCTGTTCCAGATGGAGCGAACTCTCCAAGGTTCATGAAGTTTGATCCTGCACAATTTCCGGTTATCCAGCTTTCTTTAAGCAGTAAAGCAGAAGATGCTGATATTCGTAATTTAGCAGAACAGCTCGAAACGGAATTGCGCAGAGCTAAAGGGGTTGCGAGCGTTACAGTTTCAGGTAAGCTTCTGGAAGAAGTTCAAATTATCCTAAGTCAGGAAAAGCTTGAGGAATTTGGTTTAACCCAAACGGATATCGTTCAGATGGTACAAGCAAATAATGTAGCCTTGCCAGGAGAGCCGATTGACACGGAAGATGGCAAACGATTGACAACTCGGATTGTAAGTACATTTACTACGATTACAGATATCCGCAATGTCGTCGTCGGCATGAATCCGCTCACCGGAGAGAAAGTGACCGTTGGGGATGTCGGAGATGTGGCGATGCTTGAAACGGAAAGTAATTCTGAAACGCGGGCAAATGATCACCCGGCGGTTCTCATGTCCGTTCTACAAGAGTCAGGGGCAAATACAGCGTCGGTTTCTACAGCATTTAAAGATGCATTGGACGAGTTGTTGGCACAAGATGAATATAAAGATATTGAAGCAAATATTTTATTTGACCAAGGGGATTATGTGAAGTTAGCCATTAATAATATTGGTCAGTCACTGTTGCTGGGTGGGATTTTTGCAATGGTTGTTCTATTCTTCTTTTTGAGGGGCATTAAAAGCCCGATCATTATTGGAGTAGCCATTCCATATTCAGTCATCGTGACGTTTGTGTTAATGTTTTTTGCCGACTTCTCACTTAATATTATGACGCTTGGCGCTTTGGCGTTAGGAATTGGGATGCTCGTCGACAATGCAATCGTTGTCATAGAAAATATAGAACGGCATTTATCGATGGATAAAGAGCCGAAAGAGGCGGCAAGGGATGGTGCTAAAGAGATTAGTGGCGCCATAACTGCTTCTACTTTAACGACATTGGCAGTGTTCGTGCCAGTCATTTTTATTAGCGGATTGATTGGACAAATTTTCACTGAATTTGCTTTGACCATTTCATTTAGTTTGTTTGCTTCTCTCGTTGTCGCTTTGACAGTCGTTCCGATGATGGCGAGCCGAATGCTTAAAAGACCACGGAAAAACATCGAGGCGAGACGGCGTCGTTCCAAGTCGCTTAACAATTTTGAGCGCTCTGTAAAATGGTCGTTAAAGCACCGGACGCTCGTCCTCTTAACGACAGCGATTCTTCTCGTCGGAAGTGGTTTCGGTTTATACAAAGTTGGCACCGAATTTTTGCCCGCTACCGATGAAGGTTTTTTTAGCATAAATGTTAAACTGCCAAACGGTTCGTCTTTATCTGCAACGAATGAAATTGTCGAACGAATCGAAACGCGTTTGAAGAAAGAGAAGGATATAGATGTATATGTGAGCCTAATTGGTGGCAATCAGCAAAGCATGGCGGAAGGAAGTTCAAAAACGAATACTGCTGAGTTGTATGTGAAACTGTTGCCGATATCAGAAAGGGAACGCTCTGTTTTTCAATTCGTCGATGATGTGCAGCCTGAAATTGTAAAGATGGTTGGAGATGAGGCGAAGATCAATTTCAATATGCAAACTGCCGCAGGTTCAAATCCAAACACGTTAACTTTCATGGTGCAAGATACGGATGAACAAAGGCTGAATCAAGTCGTTACGAAGTTGAATAAACAACTGAAAGAAATGGATGCTGTCTTGGAAGTGTCAAATAATCTCCAAGATACGATTGAAGAAATACATGTAGATGTCAATCGAGAAAAAGCTGCTGAGTTAGGATTATCTCCTTATCAAATCGCTCAAACAGTCAATTCGATCACCCGTGGATCGACTGCTTCCCAATTTATAGATAAGCATGGAGAAGTCGTATCAATTGTTGTGAAGTATGATGAAAGATATCGGGATAGTATTAGCAACTTGAAAAAAATCAAATTAAAGACACCTTCAGGTATATTTATCACTTTAGACGAGATAGCGAATCTATCCATTAAGGAAGGTCCTGTATCCATTCAACGAGTCGATCAATCGCATTCTGTCACTTTTGATGTTAAATACGAGTCTGTTTTCACTTTAGGTGAAATGACAGAAAAGGTGAACGAGCTTTTTGATCATATTGGAGTCCCGAAAGAGACAGACATAAGTTATGGAGGAGACAGGGAGCTGTTTGAAAGTGCCATTGACGATATGCTATTAGCAATTGTGTTGGCAGTTGTATTAGTGTATATCGTGATGGCTGCACAATTTGAATCCTTCAAGTATCCGTTTGTCATTATGTTTTCGGTGCCTTTAATGATAATAGGGGTAGCAATCGGCCTATACGTTACGAATACGCCGATTAGTGTCACGGCCATTATCGGGATTTTAGTTTTGGTCGGTATTGTTGTCAATAACGGTATCGTGCTAGTCGATTATATTAATCAAAGAAAAGATAGCGGGCTTGACTCTTACGATGCGATTATCGCGTCTGTCAGAGACAGGGTTCGACCGATCTTAATGACTGCTTTGACGACGATTTTAGGTTTAATTCCGCTTGCATTAGGAATTGGGGAAGGAACAGAAATGAATCAGCCGATGGGTATTGCTGTAATAGGCGGCTTGATCAGTTCTACGTTTCTGACATTATATGTAGTGCCGATTATGTACAGTTTATTCGATCGAAAAACCAGAAGAAGAGCCGTAGCAAATACGAAATAAGTGAAATAATTGCCTTGGAAGACCGACATTGTGTTTTCCAAGGTTTTAAATTCGCTTTTTATGCATAGTATAAGTGTGAGCATCGTAAAAAATTTGAAGAATAGATTGTACGTCTGGCTATGCGATGTTATAATACATTGAAAGCGCTCAACAACTACATAATACTTTTGACAGTTGTCAAAGGGGAGTAGCTATAGGGAAACCTATTTCATAGTCGTCAATACATGGCATTTGCGCCATCGGTTATGATAGCAGGAACGTACTTAATTTCTGACTTAGCGAGACCTTTGCCTTTTATTAGGTGAGGGTTTTTTTATTGCCAAATAATAAGGAGGAATTAAGGTTGGAAGCAATATTATTGGAATACGCATGGGTACTTGTCGTACTAATTGTTTTAGAAGGATTATTAGCTGCAGATAATGCTGTCGTAATGGCTGTCATGGTTAAGCACTTGCCTAAAGTACAGCAGAAAAAGGCACTTTTTTACGGTCTATTAGGAGCGTTCGTTTTCAGGTTCGGCGCATTGTTCATGATTACATTTTTAGTAAACATTTGGCAAATCCAAGCTTTAGGAGCTGCTTATCTATTATTCATATCGATAAAAAGCTTGATGGATAAAGGGAAGGATCACTCGGACGAAATTAAAAAGCCACGCAAACAGTCTGGTTTCTGGATGACTGTTTTAAAGGTTGAATTGGCGGATATTGCATTTGCCTTAGATTCAATGCTTGCGGCTGTCGCATTAGCTGTAACATTGCCTGAGTTAGGAGATTTCCATATTGGCGGTATTAACGGTGGACAATTCATCGTCATGCTGTTAGGAGGAATTGTCGGATTAATCTTGATCCGATTTGCAGCGAGACAGTTCGTAGTTTTGTTGGAAAAGTATCCTTCACTTGAAACAGCTGCATTTTTAATCGTTGGATGGGTCGGCATTAAGTTAGTCGTATTAACGCTAGCGCATCAAAAAGTACAGTTGATTGATACGGCATTTCCGCATTCTGCTGTTTGGAAAACGACGTTTTGGGTTGTGCTTGCAGCGATTGCTATTGGTGGATATATTACTGCAATGGCAAAAAGTAAAAAGAAAGCATAATGTTCTTCCCGGCGGCAAAATTTTGTGCCGGTTTTTTAATCTTTTCTATAGATTTTCTTTCTTTTTCATAAGAAGTTATCTAAAATGAAAAGATACTCGTCTGAGGGAAGGAACAGATTGTAATGAAGATCACAAGAGAAAAACTTCATAAATTTACGCCAGCACAAGTAATTGTATTTTATTATTTTTTGGCGATCGGTTTTTCATTTCTTTTATTGAATTTACCAGGGGTCTATAATCCAGGAGTAAAAGTTAGTTTCATCGACAGTCTATTTACTGCAGTAAGTGCAGTGAGTGTTACTGGATTGACGCCGATTAGCATAGGAGACACGTACTCTGTGTTTGGATTGTGCATGCTCATGTTAGTTCTTCAATTAGGCGGAATTGGCATTATGTCCATCGGTACGTTTTTTTGGCTGCTCATTAGAAAGCGGATTGGATTGAGGGAACGCCAATTGATTATGGTCGATCATAACCAGTATTCGTTAGCAGGTGTCGTGCAGCTCATTCAGCAAATTGTGAGGATTATCGTTTTAATTGAAGTAGTCGGCGGTATAATTCTAACAATCTACATTATGAGATTTTACGATTCATTTAGCGAAGCGCTTTTGAACGGCATGTTTTTGTCAGTGTCGGCGACTACGAACGCTGGCTTCGATATTACAGGTGTTTCATTGAAGCCTTATTTCGATGATTATTTTGTCCAAACCGTTATTATGATTTTAATTGTGTTAGGGGCAATCGGTTTTCCGGTGCTTGTCGAGGTAAAAAGCTATTTTTCAAAAAAAGTGCCAAACTTCCGCTTCTCTCTTTTTACGAAAATTACAACTGTAACTTTTGGCTTTTTACTAATATGGGGTGCACTTCTCATCTTCATTCTTGAATCCTTTCATTCGTTTAAAGGAATGGCATGGCATGAAAAAATTTTCGCCTCATTGTTCCATTCTGTTTCAGCGAGGTCAGCTGGTTTAACGACGTACGATATAACAAACTTTAGCGACGCAACGGATATTTTCATATCGTCTTTAATGTTTATAGGGGCTTCTCCAAGTTCAGTAGGAGGAGGCATAAGAACGACGACATTCGCAATTGCGGTGCTATTTTTAATTAACTTTGCCCGAGGAAATAATGTCATCAACATTTTTAAACGTGAAATTAAACTGATCGATGTTTATCGATCCTATGCTGTCATTTTATTGGCGGCTGTCATGGTGATGACAGCATTGCTTATATTATTAATAACAGAACCGACAATCCCGGTCATCCCATTGCTATTTGAAATCACTTCCGCATTCGGTACGTGTGGCATGTCTTTAGACATCACTTCCGAATTGTCATCATTTGGAAAAGTGATCATTATGATATTAATGTTCATCGGCCGCGTCGGACTAATCTCCTTCCTATATACATTAGGCGGAAAAACAAACAAACGCCCATACAGTTATCCAAAAGAAAGAGTAATTATTGGGTAATCTCAAAAGCGGAGAGGGGCGTTTAGCCCTGACAGGCACTGGAAGAACAGAGCCTAAGGCGCTTTTTGCCTTAGACTCTGTTCTGAAGTGACCCGAAGGGCTGCCCCTCGAAGTCTGGATGTATCAAAAGCGGAAGGAGGCGATTAACTGCGACTGGCGCTGGAGAGCCTGAATATAAGGCGCTTTTTGCCTTATGCTTCAGGATCGAAGCGACCCGAGAGGCTGCTGCCCGGAGTCTGGACGAAACAAAAGCGGAGAGGGGCGTTTAGCCCTGACAGGCACTGGAAGAACAGAGCCTAAGGCGCTTTTTGTCTTAGACTCTGTTCTGAAGTGACCCGAAGGGCTGCCCCTCGAAGTCTGGATGTATCAAAAGCGGAGGGCAGCGTTTAGCCTCGACAGGCGTTGGTCGATTTAGAGCGCCGCGTTCTGCGGCAATTTCCCAATTTGGACAGTAAAAAGGTGGAAGAGATGTACTTCCACCGCTATCGTTAGTCGTTCGCTCTTATCTTTCGCTAACTCATCTTAAATTCTTTTAGATTAAGCAAATCATTTCTTACTTCCTACGTTAAATTCTGGTAAAAATATATTTTTTTATTCATTAGAGTAACGCTTTGAGAGTTTCTCTTTATGAGAATTAAACACTTCTTCTAAAGAAATGTTATATTGATTGGCGATTACAATTACGTTGCCTAATACATCTCCCAACTCTTCGATCAAAGCCTTTCGATTATTCATAAAAGAATCTGTTACTTCGTCAGGTCGATCCCTTCCAATCTCAAGAGCTCTGATGGCTCGTGCTACTTCCCCTGTTTCCTCTGCCAAAAATCCAATACGAATGAAAATATCTAAATCAGACCAGCCTCTATTTTCATAATAATCATGTACCCATTTTTGAAATTCAGTTACATCCATTTCTTACCACTCCTTAAATTTCATTTCCATAGAAGTTTAACAAACGATCAAGACTTTTGTATAATATAATTGCTGAATTCGCTAGGGGGACGGTCATAATGAAAAGCATAGCTGTATTTTGTGGTTCCAGTGCTGGAGCATCTAATGTATATATGGAAAATGCCAAAGAGTTTGGCAGGGAACTAGCCAAGCGCAATATTACCCTTGTGTATGGTGGAGCAAGTGTTGGTGTTATGGGAGCAGTTGCGGATACTGTTTTACATGAAGGTGGACAAGTCATTGGAATCATGCCTTCTTTTTTAGAGCAGAGAGAAATATCGCATAAAAGATTATCCAAGCTAATCGTAGTCGATTCCATGCATGAGAGAAAGGCTAAAATGGCAGAGCTGTCAGAAGGTTTTGTTGCTTTACCAGGTGGGCCAGGAACATTAGAAGAATTCTTTGAAATTTTTACATGGGCTCAATTGGGACTTCACCAAAAGCCATGTGGTCTTCTAAATAGTAATCATTATTTTGATCCACTCATTGAACTGTTTAACCATATGACAAAGGAGCAATTTTTACACGAAAAGTATCGCTCTATGGCGATTGTAGATGTTGAGCCGAGCCGATTACTTGATAGGTTTGATTCTTATGAACCGCCTACAATTAAAACCTACATTAAAGAAAAACAGATTTAAAAGCTAACAACAGACCGAGATAGAACCATTTGGAACTAAACTTCCTTGCCTTTAATACTTCTTGCCTTCTTTTTCACAAAAATAAACCAATACTCAATATAGAAGGCTGCTGGATAGTCGTGAAGTGACCTTTCCAACAGCCTTTTTTGAGTGCATTAAGAGATTGCCAATGCTTCTTGGATAAAGTGGAACTGCGGTTTCTCGCCACGGCAGAAAAATGTGACGAGATAGCCCTGTTTCTCTTCAATCAATCCACTTTTCGCTTTGATTGGATCAATCGCTATAGGAGTAATAAAAGTATGCTTCCGAATATTTCGCTCATTCAAGCGGGTAGGCGTTTTTATTTTGGACAATAAATGATCGTTCGATAGGATCATCCGTTCCACGGAAGAAAGCGTTTCAGGAGAAATATCATTTTCCCACCAAATATGCCGAGGCTGGAATGAGTGGTGAGACAAATAATCGATCTTCATTAAACTCAACACAATTTCCATATTCGCTTTCGCATATGTCGTTAAAAACGCATGAAGCCGAGTATATAAATCTTGCAGTTGGTGGCCGATTCTTGCCCACCCTTTCGACTCCCAAAAGGCACCGAAATCTTGGAAGAAGTCGAAAGGTGTTTCGAAAACTTTTGAAACGAGATACTCGATTGTATGAGGCATTCGATTGTCATTCCAATATTTTTCTAAAACATCTTCTGTCTGCTTAATGCGCAATACATCATCGAAGGATAGTACATTATTTGAAAGTATTTCATAAGGTGCTTCGTCGATATATGTATAACCATATTGTTCTGCTTGGATGCGCAGTCCTGTCCCTCTAAGAAGCTTCAAGAAGCCAAGTTGCAGCTCTTCAGGACGCATGGCGAAAACATCATTGAATGTTTTTCTGAAGGAATCGTAGTCTTCTTCAGGTAGCCCCGCAATCAAATCAAGATGCTGGGCAATTTTACCGCCTTCTTTAACCATATTAACTGTCCGAGAAAGCTTTTCGAAGTTTTGCCGGCGTTTAACGAGTTCATTTGTTAAGTCATTCGTCGATTGGACGCCAATTTCGAAACGGAATAGTCCAGCTGGAGCGTTCTCATTTAAAAAGTTAATGACTTCTGGCCGCATAATATCACCAGTTATTTCGAACTGGAAAACAGTGCCCGGCTTATGCTCGTCAATAAGGAATTGAAACATCTCCATTGCGTAGCTCCGGCTTATATTAAATGTCCGATCAACGAATTTAATTGTTTTAGCTCCATTCTCCATCAAATAGCGTATGTCCTCTTTAATTGCTTCTCTATTGAAATACCGGACGCCAACTTCAATCGAGGAAAGGCAAAATTGACAAGAAAATGGACAGCCCCTGCTCGTTTCAATATAGGTTACACGATTGGATAAATGAGGAACGTCTTCCTCGAATCTAAAGGGGGAAGGCAATTCACGCAAATCTAATTTTGGTCCCGGTGCAGTCACTTTCAACTGACCATCTTCCATATAAGCAATCCCTTGAACGTCTTTCAATTCACATTTACCGGAATGGTAATCCAATAGTTGCTTAAACGTCCGTTCTCCTTCCCCAATTGCAATAAAATCGATTTCTGGCACTTTCGTTAGCCAAATGTCGTAATCATAAGTAACTTCTGGTCCTCCCGCAATTATAACAATTTCCGGATTCGCCTTTTTTAGTGTACGGATGACTTTTAATGACTCTTCAATATTCCAAATATATAAACTAAAACCTACAATTCTTGGCCTTTTCTGATAAATATCTGATACAATGTTTAATGTCGGGTCTTTTATAGTGTATTCTGAAAGTACTGGATCATAATCTGGTGCAACGAATGATTTAAGATAACGTATGGCTAGATTCGTATGGATATATTTTGCGTTCAAAGTGGCTAATACAATGTTCATGCTAAAACTCCTTTGTATTGTTACTATGCTAATGTTCTTGTTTATGTATCATTTTACACTGAAATTAGGATGAAAATACTATTTTATTACGACTGACAATATGGAATAATCAGAAATAGGGACTCTTTATGAACGAAATTTGTTAGCATGATTTATTGTTTTTTCTCATACTGTCTGTTATAGGGCACAGGAGGTATCAAGTTGGATAATCATGAAAAAGCTTTGAAAAGCATGTCGCTTCTTATGGATGACAGCAAACGGCCTGGCTTGGTTTTGGATATCGATGGTGCAATCCGTGGAATGAATGATCATTTCAAGATTCATTTTACAGCAGCATCGGGAAATATTAAAGATTTGATAGACCTGACCTCTCAGCGGACTTGGGATCAGTTTGTAGAGCGCGCTTTGCATGCTCAAGAAATGATTATGGAATTGCTGCCAATGACTTTTAAAGACGAGCAGCGTAATGAATATCACGTTCACCTTATTTACATGCCTGATCTAAAACAGGTAATTGCCTTATTTGACGCCCCTACGCTCAATGATAGGCTTTCAAATGTCTACGTAAACGCCTTTAGAAAATCTAATAATTTCATGCTCCTTGTAGACTTGAAAGGTGAGATTTACGATGTCAATGAAATGCATAGTAAATTCATCAATAAAAGTCGAGAAGAACTGATTGGAAAAAGCTTATCGGTCATCACGAAGCTTATACATCCTGATAAGACAGCCGAGTATACGAATGCGCATCTTGCTAAAGCGAAAGAAAAAGGTCAAGTCGATGTCATCATTCCTTTTTACAGAGCTCATGACGACACAAGATACTATCATATTACAACGTATCATGATAAAGAAACAAATATGTTCATCATTCAAATGGCGGATTGCACTGAAATAGAGAATTTAGAAGTCCAATTGGCTCATTCTGGTTCATTATCTGCTGTTGGACAACTTGCTGCAAGTGTGGCGCATGAAATTCGAAATCCGATCACTACTTTAAAAGGATTCACTCAATTGTTACGTGTATCGGCTTCAGAAGACTCCATCCGCTATATTACTGTCATTGAAGATGAAATAGAAAGAATGGAGTCGATTTTAAGTCAAATGCTTGTACTGTCAAAGCCTTCTGTAAAGAAAAAGGCTGCTTTTTCGCTTTCAGAGCTCATAGAAGATATGGCTTCAGTATTATATCCGAAAGCTTTGATGGAAGGAATTGAAATCATTAAAAAAAGTGATTTCAAAAAAGCGCCGAT
Source organism: Sporosarcina sp. USHLN248 (assembly GCF_037144575.1). Lineage (NCBI taxonomy): Bacteria > Bacillati > Bacillota > Bacilli > Caryophanales > Caryophanaceae > Sporosarcina > Sporosarcina sp. USHLN248. Next base: position 36,344 of record NZ_JBBCZC010000013.1, on the reverse strand, counting down.
GATTTTCGGAGATGCAGCAAAAATGAAACAGGTCCTATTAAATTTATTTAAAAATAGTTTAGACGCGATGCAAGCAGGGGGAACTTTGACGATCTGCTTGCAAGAATCGGATGATTTACTTGTTTTATCTGTACAAGATACAGGAAAAGGTATGAACCATAATCAAATTAATCAAGTTTTCATGCCGTTTTTCAGCTCGAAGCCTGGAGGAACCGGTTTAGGGCTGCCATTTGTTTTAAAGACGGTAGAAGAGCATGGAGGAACGATTTCTGTGGAGAGCGAAGTGGGAAAGGGCACTCTTTTCACAATTAAAATACCATTTGCTGCGGATAAATATTTGCAGTTAGTGAAAGATAGGGAGAGCATCGTTTCATAATCCTTTTTTGACATAATATTCGTCTAACCGCTATAATGATTGCATGTCAAGAAGGATAATAGAAGGTGGACCAGACTATGGGAAAAGATACAGAACGAGCATTGAAATTATTTATTGTACTTTCAAGAGCAAGCAAGGTTGTTTTAGAAGAAGCCAATAAGTTAACCGACACGTATAATTTGAATCCTACGGAATTCGCCGTATTGGAGCTTTTGTATCACAAAGGCAGACAGCCAATTCAAAAGATCGGACAAAAGATTTTGTTGAGAAGCGGATCTATGACGTATGTTGTGGATAAGCTTGAAAAGAAGGGTCTCCTTGAACGTGTTTTCTGTCAAGAAGATAAAAGGATTACCTATATGTCGATTACCGACGAAGGAAAAAAGAGGATTGAAGAAATTTTTCCGTCGCATGAAGAAAATATCAAATCAATCATGTCCGCGTTAACAGAAGAAGAACAAGAAACAGCAATTGAATTGCTTCGGAAATTGGGGCTATCTGTTAAAAGTTTGTCCTGAGGCAACAAAAGACTGCTCGTATATAAAAGACTGTAGAGAATGTTTCTTTTCATCTATCTACAGTCTTTTTATGATTGATAGATAGGAATTAGAGATTTACTCAGTAGGGCTGAAATGTCGGGGATAATTGTTCTGAGAGCGTTAACTACCATTTTCTCTATCATGAAAGCTCTATGCAATAATTTTCATTTGTGATCTTTGGATTTAAAAATCGGCCTTTCTAAAAATGGTGGTTTGGTCTCTAGAATCAACGATATTTTGTATGTTTCCTTCCTGTTGTTGTGGAAAAATAATAATTGCTTGGAGTGGAAGGTGGCGACTTCTCGGAAATGCGCGCACTTCCTTCGAGCGGATGATTCGGTGATGCTGATTTAATGTCCTGCGAAGCGTGTCACTCCAAATGGCTTGTAAATAAAAGCGAGGTGTTAGGAGCACATACTTTCCAGAACATAGAACGAAGAACATACTTTGCGAGTGAAAAAAGTCTTCATTTCCAAAAATAATTGCAGAAATACGGCAATTTGAACTCTTCGTTGTTCGATTGGTTCACACGCAGAAAGCGTCTGCCTAAAACGGAAACCCAACCACAATATGGTCAAAAAAGGAACTGTCGTAGAAAGTCAATTTTCACTGACTTTCTGGACAGCTCCTTTTCATTATTTCTTTTGAATTGTTTCACCCATTTGAATGAAGTCGTTGTAATGCTCTGCTTCAGGTGAATCAAAAATTGTCAATCGAATGAGTAAGTCTCCTTGTTCAAAAACAATTCCAGTTATTGGGCTATCTTCTGACTGTACTGTAAATGCTTTTACTCGTTCAATTCCTTCGGCGGAAGGCAGTTTTTCTTCATCCGTTACTTCTGTCAATTCTTCCGTATCAGCGGATGCTTTCAACGTTTCTTGCATATTTTCAAGTAAATATTCATAGTCGCCGTCAGCAGATAACTGCGTTTCAATTCTCATAAAATATTCGCCATCATCACCGAAATACAGACTGTCACGTCCTGGCTCTTCACTCGTTAAAGTATATTCAGGAAGCACGTATAAGGCATAATCTTGAGCATCGCTATCTTGTAGTGCTGCTTTGTCCATGTCGGACTGCACGTTTTCTTGCTCTTGTCCCTCATCCTCATTTTCATCTTCCAACGATAAATCAGTATCATTTGTTTCGTCTACATTCGTCTCTGTTTCATCCACAACGCCGCTTGAACCGTTCGATTTTTCATTGTCATTGCCTGAATCAGTTCCACAGGCGGTAAGGATCATCGCAGCTGAGAAACCAGTAAGTAGAAGCTTCCAATTGATCTTCATAAAAAATCCCTCCTGTCACTTTATTGGACGTACAATGAAGTGGAATGTTTCAGTTCTCGTCATTTCCATGAATAATCGTATATCGTTTATGGTTGACGACTGTTTTTTCTTCTAATTCCAGCTCATCGAAGTTTTCCATGAAAGTAAGATCAACGATGACGGAGTTTTCGTTGACTTTTTCAACGATTCCTTGCAGTCCATCCTTAAATTCTATAATATTTCCGACTTCCGCAATTTTCATAGCGAAATCAACTCCTTAAGAGATTATCTTTTATAGTTTGCCTTAAAACATAGTAAAGGTAAAGAAATTTACTTGTAAATTACGGAGTAAATCGTTGGTTGCCGAAAAAAACGAATTGTCGAATTAAGTCGAAAAGTAAGTGCCATTCTATTCAGATTTCATAGTATAATAAGACTTTAAGATTGTTGCCCTGGGGGGAATGCGCTTGAATCTAAAAATTATAAAGAAAATCGAAGCAGCGCGCAATGAATTGATTCGATTGGCAAAAAGTGAAGGTCTTTCTTCTGAAGCAACCATCGAGAGCAGCAAAGCGCTTGATCGTTTGTTAAATGAGTATATGAAACTTGAAGGGGAGTTCAAGCGATCACGGAAAGGGCAAAATTGAAAGGGTGATGGAATTGGTGTCGATCAAGGAGTTTAGGGAAGAGCTGAATACGGCAGTCGTTGGCCGCGAACAGGAATTTGATCTCATGTTAATTGCGTTGTTGCAGCAAGGCCATGTGTTATTGGAAAGTGTGCCTGGATCAGGTAAAACAATGATGGCAAAAAGCTTTGCCAATGCTTTTAAAGGTGATTTTAAACGGGTGCAATTCACGCCTGACGTATTGCCATCAGATGTAACGGGCATCCGGTTTTACAATCCACAAACGCAGGAGTTCGTATTGAAAGCAGGCCCTGTTTCAACAAATATTTTATTAGCTGATGAAATTAATAGAGCGACGCCGAGAACACAATCTAGCCTGCTTGAGTCGATGGAAGAAAGGCAAGTGACAGTAGACGGCGAAACGATCAAATTACCGACGCCATTCATGGTCATTGCTACGCAAAACCCAATTGAATCTCAGCAAGGAACCTTTCCTTTGCCGGCGGCGCAGCTAGACCGATTTTTGTTTAAAATAAAAATCGATTACCCTACTTTTGAGGAAGAGCATCTTATTTTGAAACAATATGGAACACGTCCTGGTGCGATCTTAACGAAAACGGTTATTGATGCAGACGTTGTAGGAAGATGGGCAAAAGAAGCAAGTGATGTAGTTGTACATGAAGATATTGAAAGGTATATTTTAAAAATTGTTAGGGCTACGAGGGAGCATCCGCTAGTAGAGTTAGGGCTCAGTTCACGGGCTGCGCTAGCTATATTGCAAGCTACAAAGACAAGAGCTTTCATAGACGGCAGGAGTTTTGCAACACCAGATGATGTGAAGAAGATTTTAGGACCTGCAGCACTTCATCGTATGGAGCTTTCCACAGAAGGTGTTTTGACGAAAGGGATGGAAGAGGTTTTACAGGAAATCGTCCAGTCGATCGCTGCACCGTTAGAGGCGACAGTTTAATGAAATGGACTCGTTATGAAACAGGATTTTCAGCGATCCAGCAAGGCATGGTTATTACGTTCGTTTTTGCTATATTTTCATTCCTCCTGTCACAATTATTACTAACAGCTTGTTTTGCAGCCGTATTTGCGACATTGGCTTATCAAAATCGTTATTTCTCGAAAGTAGGCCAACATTTTACTTTAAAGGTCAAATCAAAACAAAACCGTATTTTGATCGGTGATGAGGAAGAGTTGATTTTGGAAATCGAAAATGGTGTCGTACCGATTTGGAATGCAGTTTTGACGATGTCAATTGAAGATGCAGTTTTGCCGAAAGAGGTACCATTAAAAAACTATAGCGGTATTTATGATTTGACGCTGCCTGTTGCTGTTGGCAGCAATAAAAAAATTGAGATTAAAATACCGCTTGAAGGGAAGAGAAGGGGAGTTTCTCGTATTACGAGGGTTGTCATAGAGATTCCGCATCTTTTTGGGGATGGCTTTGTCATGATGGAATTAGACGAGCCGATATATTATCAAAGTTTAGTGTATCCAAAAATCACGCCGCTTGATGGATCATTGAAATCCTCTCCGTTTAAGCCAGGCGAGGTTGAACAAAGGCAATCGCTTTACCGTGATACTTTCCAGCCTGTTGGAACGCGTGACTATGTTCCGACTGATCGGTTCGATCAAATTCATTGGAAAGCGAGCGCTCGAATGCAAAAGCTTCAGACGAAGGAATTCCTTCCGGTAAGCTCCCAAAATGTTGTACTTATGTTGAATGTTATTGAAAAAGATCGGAAGAGCGAGGACTTTGAACGAAAGGTTGAGAGGCTAACTTCTTATGCGCATTTTTGTACGAGCCATCAAATTCCATATTCCGTAGCGATCAATATTCGAACATTTGGAGCGACGCCATATATCTTTATTCCGGCTAACCAAGGAAAGATTCATTTTCTGAAGGTGATGGAAACGCTCGCGCAAATTTCGGATAAACATGCGAAAATGCCTTTTGAAGATGTAATGCAAAGCATGGCTGCAAAAGGCCAACTGTCTCCGACGATTGTGTTAGTTAGCCATGAAACGAATCGTTTGAACAGCCTTTGCTATAAGTGGTCGAAGCAATATAAAGTCATTTTAGATCACGCATTTGAAGGGGAGGAGCAGAAATGGGACATGACACAGCCGCAATTGACCAAAATCGATTCATTTTATCCGAGCGCCTAATTGTTGAACTGTTTCTAGTCTCCTATATATTCATCTTCTTCTTAGGAGAAACTGGGTCGTACATGCCATATATATGGATGACAATTGCGATTCTTGGTGGTATTGCAGCTTTTTATGTGTTCAAATCTCGCGATTATTCAATTGGCTATGGAATAGGACTATCTTTCATGATGACAGCACCACTTTATTTCTTTGGCGTACCGTTTGTAAATATCTTGTTTTTCTTTATCTACACTTTATGGAGGATGCAATACAATTTTAATGGATCTCGCATTAAAGGCTGGCCGTTCTTTTTTGTCAATTCAATCGTGTTCATTGTGCTGTATTTATTAGCTCGAATCATTTTCGTCCATAATATTCCTGAACCATTGATGCAACAACAAATCATTATTTATTTTGTTTCTTCATTTTTGTTTTATTTTATCCGAATGATAACAATATGGGTGAATGGCAGGCGGTTTGGCACTTTAAAATTCATAGAAACTGGTAAAGTATTTGGTTCTATTTTAGGTGTGGGGACAATTGTATTTATTGCGGTTTTATTTATTTTGCAACCAATCAGGTCAGGGGTCATTAAAGTATTTAGTTACTTATTGAATTTTTTCTTTTCAATGTACGGTAAAATATTGAATCCGATCTATAATTTCATAACAGGTTCGAATAGGAGCATCGAAGAAGAGGAAGGCGAAAGCGAATATATTGATTTCGAAATGCAAGATAAGTATACCGTTTTCGGCAACAGTGATCGAATCCTTTTTGAAGTAGTGTCATCAGTTGTCGTATTTATCGTTTTGATTGTGGTTATCGTCATCCTGTTTAAAAAGAGTAAAAAGCGTTTACTAGCTGGGGAGCAGATGAAACACACTTTCATCTTTAAGGGTAGACGCAATGAGAAGAAATCTGTAAAGTCATTGCGCTATGATTATTCAGAAGCAAACGATAAAGTTAGAAAAGCGTTTAAATCATTTGAAGAAAATGCCCAATCCGTAAATTCACCTCGTATGGTAGGAGAAACTGTGAGGGAATGGTTTAAACGGATGGGGTGGGGAGAACAAGAAATCGTATTTAATTTATATGACCAAGTAAGATACGGTTCTTATCCTATTTCAAATGAAGAGGCGGAACAATTTTTGAAAGCGCTTGATAAAATAAAAGAAATATTTTTTAAAAAAGATGTTTAAGAAGCATGAAAAGGGGGGATATTAAGATTGAACACAGCAACATTCTCATTTCCCCCTTTTGAGGACAGACCCTTTATCGGATCTGTCCTCCTTTTTTATTGTCGAAAGACGGATTGTCAATCGTATGAATCTTTTGATACGATAAATAAAAAAGGTGGGGTTGACATGGACAAGTTATCAATTGGTTTTATAGGAACTGGTGTTATGGGAGGAAGTATTGTTAAGCATTTGCTCGCTGCTGGCCATAAAGTGACGGTATATACTCGTTCGAAGCACAAAGCAATGCCACTAATAGAAGCTGGCGCCAATTGGGCGGACACACCTGCACAAGTGGCTAAATCAGCGGATGTCGTAATGACAATGGTTGGTTATCCATCTGATGTGGAAGAGGTCTATTATGGAGATGAAGGGATTTTTCAAAGTTGCAAAGAAGGCCAAATCGTCATTGATTTGACTACCTCAAGCCCGTCATTAGCGAAAAGGATTGCAAAAGATGCCGCAGAAAAAGGTATGTCATCTTTGGATGCTCCTGTATCTGGTGGAGATATTGGTGCTCAAAATGGCACGCTATCGATAATGTGCGGTGGAGATGAAAAGACTTTTGAGCATATGCTCCCGCTATTACAAGTTTTCGGCAAGCAAATTGTCTACCAGGGTGAAGCCGGGGCTGGCCAACATTCGAAAATGAGCAATCAAATCGCCATTGCAACAAATATGATCGGTGTTTGTGAGGCATTGATTTATGCGAAACGAGCGGGTTTGGATGCGAATAAAGTGTTGCAATCCATTTCATCTGGTGCAGCGGGATCATGGTCTTTAAGCAACCTTTCTCCAAGAATGTTAAAAGGAGATTTTGAGCCAGGCTTTTTCGTGAAGCACTTTTTGAAAGATATGAAAATTGCTTTGAAAGAAGCGGAAGAAATGAGTTTGCCTTTACCAGGCCTTCGGTTGGCTAAAGAAATGTACGAAGAACTTGTCAATGACGGCTATGGAGATAAAGGAACGCAAGTGCTGTTTCAAAGCTATGAGAGATAAAGTAAATCTATTTTCGATGTGAAAAATTAGTTAGACGTTCCCTTCCTACATGTTTTATTGTGTGCCTTACGTTATAATCAATGATGAATTTTGTTAAAAAGGGACGATTGCTTTATTGATAGCATCGAATAGAGAGGAATCATTTCAATCATGAAACTACCTGAAACGATTAATAAAGAAGCATTGGATGAATTGCGCATCAAAATAACACGTTTTGGCATGGCGTATAAATTTGCATTGGATGAAATTAGTACGAAGGTAAATATTTTAAAAGAAGAGTTCCGCCTTGTGCATGATTACAATCCAATTGAGCATGTAAACACACGTGTAAAATCTGCGGAAAGTCTAATGAATAAAGTTCAAAGAAAAAACTTGCCGTTATCGTTAGAAGTAATTCAAGAAAGCATTAAAGATATTGCAGGGATTCGAATTATCTGTTCTTTTGCATCAGATATTTATCGAATTAGCGAAATGATCCAAGCGCAATCTGATATTGAAGTAATTGAAGTGAAGGACTATATCCAAAACCCAAAACCTAATGGCTATCAAAGTCTACATATTGTTATGAAGATTCCTGTTTTCATGTCAGACCGCACGGTAAAAGTTTATGTAGAAATGCAAATTCGAACGATTGCAATGGACTTTTGGGCGAGCTTAGAGCATAAAATTTATTATAAGTACGATAAACAAGTTCCTGAACATTTAACAAGCCAATTAAAAGAAGCTGCAAATACTGTAGCTGACCTTGATCGGAAAATGGAGTATTTGAATAATGAGATTAATATTTTGAAGGAAAACGAACAAACAGATCGTATTGAAGATCTGATGTTTAATCCAAGAGAAATGCTGCTACAGATGTTGAAGGGCGTAGAAAAAATTAATAATTAAGTCGGTCAGAAGATTGATGATCAGAATCCATTTTGAATATTTTTCAAAATGGATTCTTTTTGTCAAAAAAATAGTGAGGCGATGTTTTTCCTTAGGCACTTAGGAGAGGAAGCTTTTGAGAAGGAGACGAAATTCGTATTGTTTATACACCTTATCGACCATCTAAATAGGACGAACGGAAAGATTGTGGTTGTTTTTGCTGTTTCCGTTTCACTGTAGCGGTTTTAATAGATTTTTTGATAGGTGGGTGGATGCCTAAGAAATTTTCGACTATTGTTTTAGCGGCTTGCAACCCCATCCGTTCTTGGGGGTTTCTGTATGACTGATTTTGATCACCTAAATGGGGGAGAGATGTAAAATCTTCTTTTTCAGGTAATGTGTGAAATAGAAAGTCACTGCATTGCACTAAAACGGTTGAGCTTTGCCGACTGAATTTTGGCTGTTCAATATAATGCAATCCAATTTTGGTGGCATTGCCTGTCTTAATTAATTTTTGGATCGCCATATTTTTTAACATGTAAAGCTGTTTATTGTCAGGGGCGGTTTTTGCATGTCGGTTGATTGTGTAAATGGCAATAGCAATTTTTCGAACTTCTTCCTCTTTCATACGGCAACCTCCTTTATTATATAATCAAAAAGGCCATTCACTCGGGAACTAATTCCATTATAAGTTAATCATAAACATAAATTGCATTTTTGCAATGTGGACGGATAGATATACGGATAAATATTGGTGAAACTACTATATTTTTGTCGAAAATACAGGTATACTGAAAAATAATAGCGATGGCAAAATCATTACCTTTCTGAAAATTTAAATAATCTGTTTTGCATAAATAGTGGAGTACGTAAAATACGTGGAGGCATTCATGAAAAACATACAATCGAACACGGAAATGATAATGGCCGAGCGGGCAAAAAGAATTGAAATCGAACAAAAATATATGTCAGTCATCGAACATAATTTAGATCCAATCTTTACAATTCAAAAGGATTTTAAAATTATATATGCAAATAATGCCGTTCATACGACATTTGGATATCGTCAGAAAGAATTGACTGGCAGATCAATCTTTAACTTTATTGAAGATGATAAGAATAAAGATTTCGAGATGTACTTGCGCATGGCGTTTTTAGGTGAGGCAATTGAGCTGGAAGGCATTTCTTTTTTTCATAAAAAAGGTCAATACTTACCTTCCTATATGAAAACAATTCCGGTGGCAATTATGGGAGAAGTGCAAGAAGTCCATTTGATTTTACGTGATACATCCGTCCAATCAAAAAACAACGAGCGGTTGCTGTTTTTGTCCTTTCATGATCAATTGACAGGCCTATGGAATAGGCGTGCTTTGAAAGAACATTTTGACGGTGACACGAAGTATCCACTTTGCAAAGATGAAAACATTTCTTTCGTCCATTTGGATTTGGATCGGTTTAAGACGATTAATGATTCTTTAGGCCGGAATGGTGCGGATGAAATTTTAAAAAAAGTAGCAGAGCGTATTAAGACGGTTTGTCCTAAGAATGGAAGTATTTATCGAACAGGCGGCGATGAATTTATCGTTTGTCTTCGAAATTATTCCATTGAACAAACGGAGAAATTTGTTCAAAAAATTTTAAGTGATTTTAGTAAACCCTTTTATTTTGAGCATCAAGAGTATTTTATTTCATCCTCTATCGGCATTGCTGTTTTTCCAGATGATGGAACAGGGTTGGAAGAATTACTACAAAAATCGGAGCAAGCAGTTCAATATGTGAAGGAGCGTGGACGCGCCCATTACCGATTTTTTCAGGAGGAAATGAACTCTTCGTTTTCAGATGTAGCACTAATGGAAGCGCATTTGAGAAGGGCTATTGAGTTTGATGAATTTGAAATCCATTATCAGCCACAAGTGAATTTGAAGACAGGGCAAATTGATAGTTTTGAGGCCTTGCTAAGATGGAATAACCGAAAATTCGGTTTTGTTTCCCCGGCTCAATTTATTCCGATGGCGGAGGAGTCAGGTTTTATCCATTCGATGGGAGATTGGGTAATGGACCAAGTATGCAAACAGCTGAAAGAGTGGCAAGGGAAGAATTTTCGTCCAGTCCGAATAGCAGTCAATATTTCTCCGAAGCAATTTCGGGAGGGATCTTTTGCTCAAAAAGTAAATTTTTTAATTGAAAAGTATGGCATTCATCCTTCGTCGTTTGAAGTCGAAATTACGGAAAGTGCTTTGATGCATATGGGAGATACGCTATCGACTTTAGAAAGCTTAAAAGAGACAGGTGTGACAATTTCAGTAGATGATTTTGGGACAGGCTATTCTTCTTTAAGCTACTTAAAACAATATCCGATCGATATAATTAAAATTGATCGATCCTTCATTAAAGATATTGAAATGGACCAAAAGAACGAAGCGATTGCAAAAACAATCATTAATTTAGCTCATAATCTTGGTATGGAAGTTATCGCAGAAGGTGTAGAGAGAGAGCTACAGGTGAAAATTCTATTGGAAGCGAATTGTCATAAGGCACAAGGCTTCTTATTTAGCAAAGCGATCCCTGCAACAGAAGTTGTAAAAAAATATTTAGTATAATCGATAACTGCCCTGTGCTAAATAAAGGGCGGTTTTTTTTACGGTAAATATGAATTGCGTGATGGTGCAGATTGCTAAGACACTGCCCAAATGCTTTGAGCAGTTATGTAGAAAGAAAATTGAATGGATTTACAAGATTGAAAGTTTCGGATATGATTGTGAGTGAGTATTCATTCAGTTTGAAGTGGGGGGATGTATATTGTTTAACGAAAAAGTGATCATCGTTACAGGCGGTTCAAGCGGTATGGGGAAGCATATGGCGAAGAAATTTGCAGATGAAGGTGCGCATGTCATTATAACAGGGCGTGATGAAAAGCGTTTGCACGCCGCTCAGGAAGAAATCGGTGGAAGTTGTTTCACGTATCAGATGGATGTGCGAAATATCGAGCAAGTGCAAGGAATGGTTGAGTTTGCCGATGAAAAGTTCGGTAAGATCGATGGGCTTATCAACAACGCTGCTGGTAATTTCTTAGTGCATGCTGAAGAATTATCTCCGAACGGGTGGAAGGCTGTAATTGATATTGTGTTAAATGGTACTTTTTATTGCTCGAGTGCTGTCGGTAACTACTGGATAAAAAATAATCAACAAGGCTCCATTTTAAATATGCTTGCAACGTATGCGTGGGATGCAGGTCCGGGAGTTGTTCATTCGGCGGCTGCAAAAGCTGGCGTTATGTCGCTTACTCGTACATTGGCAGTTGAATGGGGTCGAAAATACGGCTTTAGGGTGAATGGGATTGCACCTGGACCTATTGAAAGGACAGGCGGCGCTGAACGGCTATTCCAATCCGAAGAGGCTGTGCAAAGGACAATCGATTCCGTGCCGTTAGGACGTGTCGGAAAGCCTGAGGAAATTGCTGAATTATCAGCATTCATCATGTCGGACAAAGCTTCTTATATGAACGGTGAAATTGTAACATTGGATGGTGGGCAATGGCTAAACCAATATCCTTTCTAAAAGAGTAGAATGAGAAAAATTGCATATCCTACCTGTGACAAACAGGAAGGAGGATGCTCGTTATGTTCATGTGGGATATTTGGCCTGTTCCCATTGGAATCGTTATTATAGTCATCGGAGCGGTGTGCTTTTTCTCCGTGCGAAGCTATAATAGGATGAAAGTTGTGCTTAATGAACGGGATCAAAACGTGCCTGACAACGTTGAAAATCATCCATTTACTATGAACCCGATACTTTGGGTGATCGGCATTGCAGCTCTATTCATTTTATTTGTCATCTTTTACTACTGGGCCTCTTCTTTATGAAGAGGTTCTTTTTGTTCTGGTATTCTTTTGACGACTGCCTATTCTCAAAACATTTACAATTTGCGTATTAAGAAGGAATGTAAGCCTATGCTTGCAGTTATAACGCTAAGATTTTTAATTGTATAATTAACATTGAGGTGTTCCCTTATTGGCGGAGTATTTTTCATTATTATTATTTGTAAAACAGTGCGTTTTATCCTAAAGAATTAGGTGTTAGAAAAAAAGTGTGAAATGAAGAATTAGGGGAAATTACAATATATAAAAGAACTATTTTTCCGTTTTCAATTTGTAGCTTTTGAAAACGGTGCACCCATTGCTTTCCATTATGGTATGATGAAGATGTAGATATTTTATGACAGCCTAGTGCACAGAAGGAGCGGATTTTATGATTTCTGTAAATGACAGGGATTTTCTTTACATGCCAATTGCCGACTATATTATACCAGCTGAGAAAGTAGCACATGTGCAAATTGGTAATAATGCGGAACACGCCCTTCTTGTCCTTACCAAAACAGGTTATTCTGCTATACCGGTTTTAGATGCAAAAAATCATTTAAAAGGGTTACTTGGTATAGGCATGATAACGGATTCCATTTTAGGACTTGAACGAATTGAATATGAACGTCTTGAAGATTTAAAAGTTGATCAAATTATGCAGACTGATCTGCCGCAAATCCGGACAACGGACAAATTTCAGAAAGGTTTAGATCTACTAATCAATCATACTTTCTTATGTGTAACAGAAGAAGATGGGACATTTGCGGGTATACTAACAAGAAGAGTTATGCTAAAACAATTTAAAAAATACATTTATACAAGTCGATAATTCCAAAAGGGGATTGTCGGGATTTTTGATGCGACCGAATCGAATTCATTAGGTAGCAATCAATATACCTGAAGGGGCTCCTCGTAAAACAGGATCCCCTTTTATTATTTTTACATAGAAGGGGTTGCGACATATGACGACGAAACGCCCATTGGTTTTAGTATCCGTCATGTTGGCTATGTTTGTAGGAGCTGTGGAGGCAACGATCGTTTCAACGGCCATGCCATCCATAGCAGCGGAGCTTGGGGGATTCTCAAGATATAGTTGGATTTTTTCTGCTTATTTATTGATGAGTACTGTAACTGTACTTATTTATGGAAAATTGGCAGATATTTTCGGGAGAAAACCGATTTTCTTTATTGGGTTAACGATTTTTTTAATTGGTTCATTACTATGTGGATTCGCTACAACGATGGAACAACTTATTATCTATCGGCTAGTGCAAGGATTGGGAGCAGGTGCAGTTATGCCAATTGCGACTACGATTGTTGGAGATATTTATTCCACTGAAGAACGGGCAAAAATACAAGGGTACTTATCGAGCGTATGGGGGATTTCGGCAGTTTCAGGTCCTGTTATCGGGGGCTTGATCGTCCAATATATGGATTGGAAATATGTATTCTGGGTAAATATTCCATTGGGTTTACTTGCCATGGCAGGCATCTACTTGTTTTTACAGGAGCCTAAAATGGAAAGGAAAGTATCGATTGATTATGCAGGAGCTATATTGTTGACGCTTGCCCTATCCTCAATCCTATTTTGGTTAGTGGAGGGTGGACAATCTTTCGGAAGGTTGTCGGCAATCAGTTATTTGTTAATCATAGTTAGTGCAATTTTATTTATAGCATTTATATTCGTAGAACGGAAAACTGAAGAACCGATGATGCCTTTTGCAATATGGAAAAATCCTGTTATTCTCTACGCCAATTTAGTGTCATTAACAACTGGGGTCATTTTAATAGGCGTCTCATCTTATTTGCCGACTTTTGTTACAGGTGTCATGGAAGAGCGGGCGATTATTGCAGGCTTTACTTTGACTGCTATGTCTATCGGTTGGCCGATTGCATCTTCTGTTGCGGGGCATTTGCTTATCCGTTACGGAACATTTAAAGTGTCGTTTGCCGGGGGCATTTCACTCGTCATAGGATCTTTAATGTTCGTATGGATGACAGGTGATTCGGGTCCACTTTGGGCTGCCGTTTCAAGCTTTTTTGTCGGGATCGGAATGGGATTGACGAGCACTTCCTTCATCGTAACGATTCAAGGGGCTGTTGGAAGGGAGCAGCGCGGTGCTGCAACGGCTGCTAATATGTTTATGAGGAATTTTGGAAATACTGTAGGAGCTGCAATTTTCGGTGCAGTGCTCAATGCAACTTTATTAATGTCCTACAGTAAAGAAGGCATTGAGGCACAAGTCGATGACATTAATTTACTTTTGACGGAAGAGTCGAGAAATATGCTCTCCTTGGAAAGAATGCGTTCTTTGCAATATGCGCTTGATCATTCATTGCAATGGGTGTATATAGCGGTTGCCATGTTTGCGGTTATTAGTTTTCTGCTCATTTTAAAAATCCCACGTGGAAAGGTGATTCAGCATGACAACGACTGAGCTTGAAATTATTAAAGCTTTACATGAAGAAGGGAATATGCGCAAAGCGGCAGAAAGGCTATTTTTGTCGCAACCGGCATTGTCTCAGCGGCTCCAGACAATTGAAAAAGAATGGGGTACATTATTGTTCATCCGTTCTCAAAAGGGATTGGAACCGACGCCAGCAGGTGAGTTGGTCATTGCATATGCAAAAGAGACGATTGCTAAGAAAGAAGAAACTGCGGAAATGATTGCTTCGTTGGCAGACAAAGTGCACGGAACATTAAAAATCGCTTGCGCGTCAATTGTCGGACAAACATGGCTTCCGCAAGTATTGAAAGAGTTTGTACAATTGTATCCAGACGCTAAAATATCGTTAATGACTGGATGGAGCTCTGAAATTGTAAAAGCGCTGTACGAAGGAGAAGCGCATGTTGGTATCGTCCGGGGACAAGTCGATTGGAAGAGCAGAAAAAGCTATTTGTTTAGAGATCGTCTCTATTTAGTAGACAAGGAAATTACAATGATTGATGAGTTGAAGAATGCGACGCGTCCATTTATACAGTTTAAAAGTGATTCGAATTATTATATGGAAATACAACGGTGGTGGCAACGTCATTTTTCGCAAAACCCGGGAAGACAAATTACCGTAGATCAGATTGAAACATGCAAACAGCTTGCGATTAACGGTATTGGCTACGCAATATTACCATCCATTACATTAGCAGGTGACGAGAAGGTAAATAAAATTCCATTGTTGAACAGCGAGGAAGAATTCGAGCTGACGAGGGATACGTGGCTCATCGGTTATGATTCAACATTTGCTCTTAAACAAGTGAGCGCTTTTACTGAAATTGTGCAAAAACATGCAGAAAAGCTGAGAAATGAAACATTTATTAAGTAATTGGGGGAACCTTCCGTATTATGCAACGTACTAACTATATAAAGGAAATAGAATTTTAGAAATTTAAATAAGCAGAAGCACTCCACTTCTGCTTATTTAAATTCGCCTCCAGCAAAAATGGATGTTCAAAATTTGAACTAAGAAAGCACAATAAAATTTGATCAGATATTTGCTTGAGGCGAGATTGATATTTATTGACGGGGGGATCTGTTACATGCGGAAGA
This sequence comes from Sporosarcina sp. USHLN248, assembly GCF_037144575.1. Lineage (NCBI taxonomy): Bacteria > Bacillati > Bacillota > Bacilli > Caryophanales > Caryophanaceae > Sporosarcina > Sporosarcina sp. USHLN248. The sequence continues at coordinate 20,869 of NZ_JBBCZC010000013.1, read as the reverse complement.
GAAGGTGGGATATACTCCTGATATTTTTCATCGTTTTCCTTAGTTTTCCGGCAGCTTATGTTAGTGCGGCGCCTGAACTAAAGGTAACGGTTAGTGCAGGAATTGACGGCAAGGTGAAATACGGTAGAGGTGCGCCTGTTTCGATTGTTATTGAAAATAATGGCAGTGCGTTTTCAGGAGACTTGATTGTTGATGTCCAACATTCTTATGAAAATGGAGTGGGTGAAGTTTTTCCGATTGATATTGGAGAAGGGGAATCGAAGACGATTTCTTTCGTAATACCGAAAATGTATGACTTCAATATGTACAATCCAAATAATAAATCCATTTATTTATACGAAGGTGGATGGAAAAATGGTAAGGAAATTGCCCATAAAGGGGCCCAGCAAATTAATGCGGCAATGTATCATGACGATACGAAGTTAATGGTTGCATTTACGGATAACATGGACCGCCTTACATCGTTCAAAGGCATACGTACGTCCACTACAAATAGCACCCAATTGATAAATGCTACTAAGATTTCAAAGTTTCCAGATGAATCGGTAGGATGGGAGACTAGTGATATTATTATTGTAGACGAATATCCGATTGCCGATTTAACGAAAGATGAGCAAGAAGCGATGTTGCAATACGTCCAGTCGGGCGGCATGATCCTATTTGGAGGCTCTGATCATATTGCAGCTGAAGCGGGCGTCTTTGCTGAATTTTTGCCGATAGAATTCAATGGCAAAACGAGTATTGAACCACAAGTATTCAACGAGTTTACTTCAACAGAAGGATTCGACCAGCAAATTACCATGAATGCAGGTACTTTGCGGCCTGATGCCAAGGCAATTTTCACTTCTGATGGGAATGTATTAGTTGCTTCTAAAGAGGTCGGAAGGGGATTGGTCATTCAAACGGCATTTTCTATTGGAGACGAACCATTATCAAAAGCAACAGGTGGCTCCGCTTTATGGATGAAACTTCTCGATGCAGCCAAACCATCTAATTCCCAAATGGGCGGCATGAATTATTATGACAATCCATTGGAGTCTTTGCGTTGGACGATGGGTAATTCAAATGAATTATTTCCAAGTTTCAAAGTGTCTGCGCCAGTAATCATTGGCATTATAATTGCTTACATTGTTCTCATTATTCCTGTACTTTATTTTATTCTGAAACGTAAGGATAAACGGGAGCATGCATGGTGGATCATACCTGCTATTGCGGTGTCGCTCTCCATCTTCATATTTGCATACGGCGCTCGGGAGCGTATCGGCAAAGCGCAAATTCAACAAACGGCTGTCATGGAAGCAGACCAATCTGGAAAGCTATCAGGCTATTTCGTTGAGTCAATTTTGACGAATAAGGCGGGAGATTTCGTGTTTGAAGCACCAAAGGAGACTGTATTGTCGATATCATCGCCAGTTTATTACAGTAGCTTTTTCGGCGTCAGCGCTATGGGCGGTACGCCGCATAAGCAAGCAATTTTAGAGAGAGATGCTACCGGGCAGAAAATGCATGTTCGTGATATTGGTTATTGGAATGTTTCCACTTTATATGGTCAATCTTCGGCTGAGGTTGATGGCAATTATAGTATTGATTTGACCGTTGCAAATAAGCAGCTAACTGGTACAATCACGAATAATTTCCCATTCTCCTTGAAAGATGTTGCAATTTGGTCGGGCAACAAACTTATTGCAGTGGGAGATTTAGGACCGGGGGAATCAAAAAATATTAATGAAACGTTAAAAACGTCCACATTGCTGCCGAAAAGGTCGATTTATTCAATGTACATGGGCCAACAGCCGGCAAACACGGACGATTTAAAAAAGATGAGAAAAGATAGCATCATTAGCTATACAGGTGAATTTATTAACAACCAAGGCTCATTGCCGGCCATAATCGGTTACACGGATACACAGTTAGTGCCCGTTAATTTGAGCAATGCAAAAGCTTCTATGGATGCAATGACGATGGTCATTCAGTCATTCAAGCCAACCGTCGAATTTTCTGGTGAATTTTCAGTTGATCCAGAGATGATGGAAATGACGATGATTTCAGATGTAAATAAACACGAAGCTTATTATTCGGGATACCAAAACAATATGTATTATTTTGATGAGCAAGTGTATGTCCAAACGTGGAAGCTTCCTGAAGAAATGAGGGCAAAGAAATTCAAGTGGAAGTCATTGGAAATAAGCGGCATACAAAATAGTATGTATTCTGTAAGTGTATGGAACGAACAAACAGAAGAGTTTGAAAAACTTGATGAGGGAAAAAGAGTCACTTTGGATTCTGTAGGCCAGTACTTATCTAAAGAAGGCGAAGTTAAGTTGCGACTTGATTTTGTAAACCAAAATGGCACTGAAGCATTAGCGCCACAAGTAAGGTTGAATGGCGAGGTGACACCATGATTGAGATTAAAGGGCTTACAAAAAAGTATGGTAGCTTTACTGCATTGGATCATTTAGATTTAACATTGAATGAAGGCACTGTGTTTGGTTTCGTTGGTGCCAACGGAGCTGGGAAGTCTACAACTTTCCTTATTCTTTCGACGTTGTTGCAAGCAACTTCAGGAGAAGTGCTAATTGATGGAATAAACGTTCGAGAACAGCCATCGGAAATTCGGAAGTTAATTGGATATATGCCAGACTTCTTTGGTGTGTACGATCAATTGAAAACGGATGAGTACCTTGATTTTTATGGGGCAAGTTACGGGATTCCTTTAGAAGAACGGAAAAAGCTTATTCCACAATTACTGGAATTAGTGAACTTATCCCATAAACGTTATGATTATGTTGACTTATTATCACGTGGAATGAAGCAGCGGCTATGTCTTGCAAGATGCTTAATCCATGATCCGAAAGTGCTCATATTGGACGAACCGGCTTCGGGACTTGATCCGAGAGCACGGATTGAAATGAGAGATATATTGCGTACATTAAAAGGAATGGGTAAGACAATATTAATTTCCTCGCATATTTTACCTGAATTGGCGGAGATGTGTGATGAAATTGGTGTCATTGATAATGGAAAATTAATCGCCCATGGATCTGTTTCAGAAATACAGAAAAAGCTTCAAGGAGAAAAAGTAATTACAGTTCGTATAGCAAGTCATTTAGATGAAGCTGTAGCGTTTTTTGAGGAACAGCCATTTGTATCTTCTATTGAGGAGCTTGAAGACGGAAACGGTCTAACATTCCAGTATAAAGGGACCGAAGAAGAGCAAATTGAGCTATTAAAGAGAGCGATTACGAAAGGTGTTCCGATACTTACTTTTATGGAGCATGTCACAAATTTAGAAGATGTATTCATGGAAATTACGAAAGGGGCCGACTGAATATGAATTTTAATAATCCAGTTCTATTTAAGGAATTGAAGCTAAGGTTCCGATCATTTAAAGCATTTAATGGGATTTTATTCTTTCTGTTGGCCATGTGCATCTTCGTTTTTGGCTATATTTTTTTAACAGTGAACATAAGAGGAACTTCGTATTTTAGGCCAAGTGAAAGTTTTGTACTGTTTGCATTTTTATCTTTCATCCAATTGGAACTTGTGCTTTTCACGGCTCCTGGATTAACGGCTGGAACGATTAGCTCTGAAAGAGAGAAGCAAACTTTGCCGATATTATTGACGACATCTCAAACCTCCTTTCAAATTATTGCAGGTAAACTGATGTCTTCCGTTGCTTTTTTGCTATTGCTCATCATCGCGGGAATGCCGATTTATAGTTTAGTCTTTTTATTCGGCGGCATTTCACCGTCCGATTTTGTAAAAGTGTTCGTATTTCTTTTTGTTACACTGTTGGCAGTAGGGAGCATAGGCGTTATGTTCTCGACATTAGTTAGAAAGACAATTGTGTCAATGATTGTTACTTATGGGACGATGTTATTTTTAACTGCTGTAACAGGTTTTCTATTCATTATCGTCATGCAGATGAAGATGATGAACCAAGTGAGCGGTTCGATTATCGAACCTTCTTATATCGGGTATTTCTTAGCATCTATTAACCCTGTTGTACTGTTTGCGTCATTTTTGTCTCCCGGAATATTAGAAGGAGTACAGGAAGCGACGAAAATAACTTTCCCGCTTTGGGGAGGATATTTAATTTTTTATAGTTTCATCACTGTGCTCTCTTTATTTATTGCTGTGAAAAAGTTGAGGGTGAACACAAAGAAATTGAAATAATATGGAGGTTATATAATGGATTTGTTAAAACGATACGTGCGTAAAGCGGTTGCTTCTCTTCGAATTGAAAAAACGATCTATGAATTGCAAACTGGCTTTTTCATTTCATGGCTGCTTTGCGCGCTTATCCTTCTATCCTCCAGGATGTTCGTATTTCCTTATTATGAAAGGATTGCGATACTATCGGCGATCGTTGCATTTATTGCTGCGGTGATCGTTGTCATAATAAGAAGGGCAACAGTACACGAGGCTGTTTGGAGATTGGACAGCTATTTACCAGATAATTTGCTAATCACTGCGTTGGATCAAGATGTACAAGAAACCCGGTTTGCAAAGTTGATCATACAAGAAGCCGCTATGACAATCGATTCTGCATTTGGTCAATTCAAGAAGCGTAAAAAAAAGCTTATCAATTGGCCAATTGCAGGGGGCTCGCTCATTTTGATAGCAGCAGCAAGCATCCTTTTTGCATTTCCTTCAGAAGCTCAACAAGAAGCACAAACGATTGTAGAAGAAAATGCTATTATGGAGAAGTTGAAGAAGGAAATTAAAGAAATAGCCAAAAAGGAACAGCTTCCAGAAGTGAAAAAAGAGTTGGAAGAGCTATCTAGTAAAATTGAAGAAATGGATAGTTCTGAAGAAGCATTAAAAGAAGTCTTGAAAAAGCAGAAAGAAATGAAATTAAAAGAGCAAAGACTAGCGGAAAAGAAAGATGCTGCTGAACAGGGGAATGGGGATGCCGATGAATTGTCCGATGATGAAGCGGAAATGTTGGAGCAGTTGCGTCCAATTGTAGATCAACTTTCCCAGCAAGTCGGAACAGCACAAAGTGCCTTAAACAAAATTGGCAAAGCTCCTTCCCTTCCTTCTTTAGCAAATGCGGGTAATGGCTCTTCAAATAAGGCCACACAAAGCGGAAGTCAGCAAAACCAAGGTCAAGGCCAAGGTCTAAACCAAGGTCAAGGTCAAAACCAAGGTCAAGGCCAAGGTCAAAACCAAGGTCAAGGCCAAGGTCAAAACCAAGGTCAAGGCCAAAACCAAGGTCAAGGCCAAGGTCAAAACCAAGGCCAAGGCCAAAACCAAGGTCAAAACCAAGGTCAAAACCAAGGTCAAGGCCAAGGCCAAGGTCAAGGTCAAGGTCAAGGTCAGGGCCAAGGTTCAGGTTCAGGATCAGGATCGGGATCAGTCGCCGGGAAAGGTACAGGTGGAAGAGACTTGCTGTCCATCCCAGCGGATCGATTTGGTCAAATAAATGATCCTTCAGTAGTCGGGGGAAAAATCGGCGAGGGCGAGTTTGTAGAAGAGAATGAGCGAGAAGGATTAACCGAGAGAGGAACTTTGCGTCCGTATAAAGAAGTAGTAGGGCAGTATAAAGATGCCTATTTAACAGGTGCTGACAAAATGGAACTTTCACCCGACTTGCAACGGATATTGTCTGATTATTTTTCTTCTATTGAATAAATTTGACTTAATTCAGCTTATAGCAGTACGATGACAGGAATAAATAGCGAGTTGTCAACAAAAGACATAGGCTGAATTAAGTTAACGTTTTTTAAACGATTACTGAGTTTACGATGAAGTGTACATATAGGATTAAAAACATAAAGTTGAGATCCTTACAAAGGGGGAATCATATTGGCTTATTCACCGGAACAATTTAAAGAAATTAGCGAACAGCTATCACTTGTAAAAGAAGAAATCGGAAAATTTATTGTAGGGCAACAGGAAGCCATTGAGTTTTCCCTTTATTCCATACTATCAGATGGCCATGCATTGTTGGAAGGATTGCCCGGATTAGGTAAAACGATGTTAATTCGCACGATTTCAGAAGTGCTGGATCTGTCTTTTTCGAGAATTCAATTTACACCAGATTTAATGCCTGCTGATATTACAGGAACAAGTATTTTGGAACGGAATGAAGACGGGCAACAAAAATTTGCCTTTAAGGAAGGCCCGATATTCAGCCAAATGGTTTTAGCGGATGAAATCAACCGCGCGACGCCTAAGACGCAAAGTGCGCTTCTTGAGGCGATGGGTGAAAAGACGGTAACTGTACTTGGAGAGACACGGAAAATGCAAAAGCCATTCTTCGTCCTTGCTACGCAAAACCCAATTGAGATGGAAGGGACATATCCGCTTCCAGAGGCTCAGATGGACCGGTTTTTATGCAAGATTTTATTGCCATATCCTTCAAAAGATGAGTTGAAAGAAATTATGCTTCGTACGACTGGACCGTATACGATACCGATTAAAAAGGTAATGAATACGGAAAAAATCATTATTGCCCAGGAATTGACAAAGGAAGTTGTGATCGCGGATGAGATGGTAGATTATGCTGTAGATCTTGTATCGGCTACACACCATAAATCCGAAGGTGATAATGAATGGAGTCAATATGTGCAGTATGGCAGCGGGCCGCGTGGATTGCAGTCAATCATCCGACTTGCGAAAGCGAGAGCATTAATGGCTGGACGATTCCATGTATCGATCGCTGACATTAAGTCGGTTGCAAAGCCAGCACTGAGACATCGTGTGTTAATGAATTATGAAGGGGAAGCGGAAGGAATTGATGTTGATAAGCTCATCGACAAACTGTTAGATGAAGTGAAGCAAGGGGCAAGCGTATAATGCAAAAGGAGCTTTTTCCAGATCGATTAACGAAAAGGTTAGGTTCATTGTCAATTGTAAGTCGTTCCAAACGGCTCGGTCACCATAAAGGCACCCATCGATCAAGAAAAACTGGAACGTCTTTGGATTTTTCCGACTTTCGAGAGTATCATCCTGGGGATGATTTGCGACATATTGATTGGAATGTGTTTGCGCGAACAGAAAAACCGTTCATTAAACAATATTTAGATGAACAAGAGATGAGAATTCACATTCTTCTCGACCCGACCTTATCTATGGGAGTGGACGGGAAATGGGATTTTGCAAGGCAAATGGCAATTGGTTTAAGTCATATTGCACTGAAAAGTGGAGATACGGTTTCATTTTCCACTTGGACTCATAAGAAACAGCTATTTTTCCGAAAAAAAGGGGCCCTACACAGAGCATCCTTTACGAAATTTATCTCTACGATCGATTCACCAACTTCGGGAGAATCGTTTGCTGAACAAGCTTTGCGCCATATACCAAAAGCTGTGACAGTTTTATTTATTATTACAGATGGCTTGGAAGACTTGACTGAATGGGAAAAGCTGTTCCGCAAGTTACCTATGATTTGTAAAGATATTCGAGTGGCGACGCTTCATTCACCACAAGAAAATTCACCCATTTATGAGGGGGATATGCGCTTTGTAGATATTGAGACAGGCAAAGAAGTTGAGGTGTCTATGTCCTCTAAAATGGTTGAAGAGTATGTACAAAGGAAAGCAAGACATGAAACTACCTTGATTTCCTTGGCTAATAAATATGGTATTCAACTGCTACGGACAGAAGTCGGTGATGGAATTATGAATACTTTTGTCAAGAAAATGCGGCATGCAGGATGGGTTCGATAGGGGGACGGCCAATTGGGATTTGATCATGTAAGCAATCTATGGACGGCAATCTTTCCGTTAGCCGTCCTTCTTTATTATTTTTTCAGGAAAAAGTACAAAACAGAAATGATTTCTTCCACATTGTTTTGGGAGAAATCAATGAAGGAAACAAAAGTATCCCCATATTTGAAAAATTTACAGCAAAATGCTTTATTTTATTTGCAAATGGCGGCTTTGCTTTTATTGTTATTCATCCTAATGGATCCATTCATACCGAAAGAACAAGGTGATGATGAGCATACGATTTTCATCGTCGACACTTCTGCAACGATGACAGCTGTGGAAGATGATTTGTCTTTATTCGAGGCGAATCGTGCGGTCATGAAAGAAATCGCTGAGGAGAGAGCAGGCGAAAGCTTTTCGTTAATTACTACCGGAAAAGAGCCTTCAATCATCTTGCGTGAGGAAAGGGACGCACGCAAAGTGTTAGAAGCGATTGAACATTTGGATGTTGAGTATGAGAACGAGAAGATCGATCGTTCCATCGACATTGCCAGATCAATTATTGCAGGAAGCAGCGCAGATATTCATATATTTACAGATCAAATGGATCGGTCTGCATTCGTAGATACAGAGGAAGGCATACATTGGACATTACATGTTAATGAAGCAGAAATAGCAAATATTTCAATCGAAAAATTTGGGGCGATACTCTCTGATGATGGTGTGGAAGCTATTTTAAAAGTAAACAATCAAACAGAGCAGGACATTACAGGCACGGCAATTATTTGGGACGAATTGAGTGGAAAAAAACTGCTTGAGAAACCTTTCGAAATAGAAAAGAAAGATACGACTCTTGTTTCATTTCAACAATTGCCTGAAACAATCGCCCTTCGCGCGGAGATTGACGTGAATGATGATTACTCAGCAGATAATTCTGCATTTGTTTTAATAGGAAATGATGCATCGGAAGCTATAGTCGATAGCAATCTTCATGAGCTAATAAAAAAAGCATTTGATGCGATCGGGTTGGCTGTGACAACTGGATCAGCAGCTGAATTGAAAGCGGCAGTGGATCAGGCTATTATCGTCACAAATGACGTTTCCTTTTTGCAGGAAGGCGTCAGGCCGATATTATTAATTGGCAGAAATGATGAACGAGCAGAGGAAATATCGGGGCAGATTAAAACGGAAGCGGATCCGTTATTTTCACTCGGTTCAATCGATGATGTATATGTACAATCGATTTATCCATCTTTCGAAGAATACGAGACGATTGCATATATCGGTGAACAGCCTTTCATTCAACGATCCAAAAGAGGAGATATTATTATTTTAACCGACATCGGATCGACCGATTGGCCGCTCCATCCATCATTTCCATTATTCTTTTGGAGTGCTGTGGAATCATTGCGTTCGGGGACGGATATAGCCGGCCTTTTCCATCCAAATGAACGGAAGGCGATTTTATCATCAGGCATGTCTGATGATATGGAAGTATTCACTGTAAAGGATGAGTATGTCGAGTCGTTTGCTAATGGCAATCATTTCATTGCACCTATGAAACCGGGCATTTATAAGTTGATCGATGGCGGTAAAGAGAAATATATCGCTGTTCAGCTTGAATCCACTGAGAAATCGATCGGTTCCGGGAGCAGCTTCAAATTTGGAAGTGATCACGCAGACGGTGTAAAAGAAGAAGGAAAAAATAAATTTGGTTGGCTATTCGTTTTGCCGGTGCTTCTTCTTTTGCTAATTGAATGGGAGGTGCAAAGGCGTCGTGGATATCCGAATTGAACAGCCTTTTTGGCTTTTATTGCTCCTTCCAATTGCTGCCTATTTTGTTTTCACATGGCGTTCATCTAATATGAAATGGCGGAGCCGCGGCACTATTTTATATGTTTTGCGTAGCTTGGCAATTATCTTGCTATTAATTTCATTGACGATGCCAACAATGATTTTGCCAGATGATGAAGAGCAAGTATTGTTTTTGGTCGATCGCTCTGTGTCGATTGAAAATGCGGGGGAAATTGCAGATGAATGGATTGCTGAAAGTTTAAAAGCACGCCAAGCGCATCAATCGGTAGGCATTTATTCATTCGCAGGAGATTTTAGAACAGATATTCAGTTAACTGACAGAGACATTGCTCCACCTGTTGTCGAGCCGATGGAAAAACGGGATGCAACCAATATTGCAAACAGTATTGACCTTGCTTTAGCGGTCGCCAAACATAATTTGGCGACTCGAATTGTTTTGCTATCCGATGGGCTTGAAACGGAAGGATCGATTGAAGAACTTTTGCCGAAATACAATTCTGATCGCATTCAAATTGACACAGTTACGTTGGAACGACCAAATAGCAATGATGCTTCGATTTCTTTATTTGAAACACCAAGAACAGCGTATGAAGGTGAAAAGCAAGTATTGAAAGTGGAGGTCGAATCATCGAGCAAGACGACCGGTGAATTGCTCCTCTATCGAAACGATCAGGAAATATTAAGCCGTGCTGTAGAATTGGATGAAGGAGGCAACACTTTTTCTTTCCAAGTTGAAGCGGAAGGCAATGGGCTATTAAAATATGAAGCGAAGTTAATTGTACCAGATGACAGTTTTCTTGAAAATAATAGGATGCTGTCTGTTACGATGGTGAAAGAATCACCAAAGGTCTTAGTCGTTCAAACTGAGCGCAGCCCTTCTGCAATACCGGCGCTATTAGACCGTCAAGCACTTGAAGTTGATGTTGTGAACGCCGATATGCTCCCAGAATCGTTATCGGGTTATTTGCCTTATGGAGCTATTTTGTTCGATAATGTGCCAGGCCATCTCGTCGGTGAACATAAAATGGGTGTTATTGAACAAGCGGTCAAAAATTTTGGTACTGGCTTCATGATGATTGGCGGGGATGAGAGCTTCGGGCTAGGCGGCTATTTTAAGTCGCCAATCGAAAGACTACTACCTGTTGAAATGGAAGTGAAAGGGAAAGAACAACTGCCTTCATTAGGGCTAGTCATTGCCTTAGACCGATCTGGAAGTATGTCAGGTTCGAAGATTGTTTTAGCGAGAGAAGCTGCAGCGCGGGCGGTTGAATTGCTGCGCGATGATGATACGTTCGGTTTCACAGCATTCGACCATGAAATATGGGAAGTCATTCCTGTAGGCCTGCTACATGATAAAGTGGATGCAATTGAGCAGATTTTATCGGTTCCGGCTGCTGGTGGAACTGACATTTTTCCTTCCGTAGCGAAAGCATATGAAGATCTATCTGATTTGAAACTTCAACGCAAACATATCATTCTATTAACAGATGGCCAGTCGGAAATGCCGCCTGGATATGAGGAAGTAATAGAAGAGGGAAAGAAAAACAACATTACGCTATCTACGGTTGCAATTGGTACCGACGCAGACTGGGGACTGCTTGAAGAGCTATCTGATCAAGGGGGCGGACGTTTCTATGATGTCGTTGATGAATCGACAATTCCGGCGATCTTAACGAGGGAAACATCCATGCTTACAAGAACTTATATTGAAGACGATCCATTTTATGCGGAATTCAGCAATGTTCCTGAATGGACAAACGTTTTCAATGAAGGGGTACCGCAGATGAATGCTTATATCGCAACAACTCCGAAAGCTACTTCTACAATTGTAGCGGAAAGTCCGAAAGAGGACCCGGTTATCGCCGAATGGATGTATGGACTTGGTAGGACAGTTGCGTTCACTTCGGATTCATCTGGTAAATGGTCCGGAGATCTTGCTCGATGGTCAGGGTATCCGGAGTTTTGGAACGCTGCTGTTTCACGGCTTCTACCTTCTTATGAAGAGGTTCCTTTTCTAATTACACATGAACGTGGCGGTGTTTTCACTGTTACCGACAGTTCAAGAAAATCGGCATTCTTGGACATTGCGATTGTAGATGAGAAAGGTAATGAAGTGGATTTCCAATCTGAACCTTTGGCACCCGGAAAAACAAGAGTGACAATTGATGCTGATCCGGGCCTTGTATTTTTCCGCGTATCGGATGAAAAAGGTGGAATGTTCGAAGCGGGTGTTTCGGTTCCTTATAGTGATGAGTATAAACCTTCAAGTCCAAATGCTGCTTTAATGGAAAAAATAGCTGAGCGGACAGGGGGAGCTGTATTGGACGAAAATCCTGCCGATGCATTCAGGCAGCACCCATTCAAAAGTGGGGAAAACTTGCCAATTAACAGATGGTTAATGTTAATGGCGATGATTCTGTTTTTCGTAGATATAACGTTGCGTAGATTTGGTATGCTTTCCGGCTTGTTCGCAAGACCTGTGAAAGAGATTGAGCCGACAGTAGTTCGTCCAAAAGAGGATCATGTATCTGAACTGTTAAAAAACAAAAAGAAGCGATAAAAAGAACTGCCGTACGAATCCATACGATTCTTGCGGCAGTTCTTTTTCATCTATGAATCATGTAGTGCGTGTTTGTGCAATCAATTCGTTGTTCTTCCGTGACCAGATGCTTGCGATTAAAGCACAAATTAATAAAATGAAAGTGCCTAATAAATATGGGAATGTTATGTTAATATCAAAAATTGACCCAGCAAGCGCTGGTCCGATCATATTGCCTAAACTCATATAGGCATTCATCATGCCTGCTGCAAACCCTTGCTCTTCCCCGGCTAATTTTGAAATGAGCGTATTTACTGCAGGGCGAAGAAGAGATGTAGCAACCGAGAATATTGTTGCGACCAAAAGAATCGTCCAAAACATATTGACGAATAAAATTGCAAGCATAGAAAAAGCGGCTACTAGTAAGTTGCAAAGAATGACCGGCATCTCCCCAAACCGTTTGAACAACGGATTAATGACGAAGGTTTGTACAATTACACCGACAAAACCGCCAACGGTTATAAGAACTGCGATTTGAGAAGGACTGTATCCATATTTATGGTCGACATATAAAGAGATTGTCGATTGATAATTGGCAAGTCCAAATGAAAAGACAAACATGACAATTAAAATGACGAAATAGGAGGTTTTTGTCGAACGTTTTAATTGCTTAATTAGATTTTCAGGTTTCTTGTCTGCCATCCCTTCAGAAACAGCAGGCGTGGGGTTTGGAAGGATGAAGGTTGATAGAAGTGCTGCGAATAGAGCAGCTCCCCCCGCAAAGTAGAATGGGAAATATAAACTAATATTCGCTAAGAAACCACCAATTCCCGGTCCAATCATAAAGCCTAATGACATAGAAGCCCCTAATAGCCCCAATCCTTTACCCCGTTCCTCAACGGTCGTTATATCCGCTACAAAGGCCATCATCGGAGGAACGATGAAAGCAGAACCGAATCCTGAAAAGAACCGAGCTACGAATAACATCCACAGCTCAGTAGAAAAACTGAAAGCAAGCTGTGAAAGTCCATTGATAATAAGTCCGATAATAATAATCTTTTTCCTTCCGTGCTTGTCAGACAAATCGCCAGCAAGGGGAGAGAATATAAATTGCGCAAAAGAGAATACTGCAATTAAAAAACCTAAAACAAGACCAGCAGCGCCAAATGTACCTAAAAACTTCGGCATAATCGGAATGATCAAGCCGACGCCGGACATGGCGATGAACATATTAAACATTAAAATGAATAGAACAAACTTTTTCTCCATTGGCAATCCACCTTCTAATTATTTCGTATCACTGAATTTTACCATATCGTAGCAATGAAAACACTTTGGGCGAACGCATATCCAGTAATTCTCTAAAATGGATTGATACGGTTTACTAAATGAATCGCACTTTCTTTACATATCAAAACACGAACTGCAACGTACTATACAAAACTTTAGAAAAACGGAAAGTGAAAATGCTTCAGTATAGCGTATAAATTGTCAAAAACGCATCACAAAACCACGGAAAATATTCTTAATGAAGTTGATCGGACTCCGTTCATTCATTAATGAAACCTAAAGGGCGATTTCCTGTTCAATAGAAAATCGCCCTCTCAAATTAACCTATTTCATATCCATTTTGAACTCTAAAAACAGTTCATTATAAACGCCTAACATTTCCAAGCCTAAGTTTTTATATACTTCTAAATGGCTTCGAGTTTCTTCATCTGGATAAAAACGTTCATCTTCTACTACTTCGGGATCCATCAAATCAAGTGCGGATAGATTCGGTGTTGAATAGCCGACATAATCAGCATTTTGAGCAGCTACTTCAGGATCTAACATGAAATTGATGAAAGCATGGGCACCTTCTATATTTTTCGCGGTTTTAGGAATGACAATATTATCAAACCATAAATTTGAACCTTCTTCAGGAATGATATAATCAATTTCTTCGTTTTCATACATCATATCAGCTGCTTGACCAGACCATGTAAGTGCAACAGCAGCTTCATTATTCACCATTAGCTGTGTCACTTCGTCTCCGATGACCGCTTTTACATTCGGGCTCAACGCTTTTAACTTGTCAGTCGCTTGGCGAAGTTCGCCCATATCTGTTGAATTCAATGAATATCCAAATGAATTCAGCCCCATGCCGATTGTTTCCCGCGCACTATCGACCAAAATGACCTGTTGTTTTAAAGAGGGATCCCATAACTTATCCCATGATTCGAAAGTTTGGCCTTCTAACAATGTCGGATTGAAGGCGACTCCTACAGTTCCCCAGAAGTAGGGGAGGGAATACTTGTTTCCCGGATCAAAAGGCAAATCTAAGAAGTAAGGATCGATATTTTTGATATTCGGAAGTAGATCATAGTCCAGCGGCAATAGTAAGTCTTTTTCCATCATCATTTCCACCATATACTCGGACGGCATCGTAATATCATAAGAAGTTCCGCCTTGCTCGATTTTGCCCATCATACCTTCATTTGAATCAAATGTTTCGTAAATTACTTTAATGCCGGTTTCTTCCTCAAATTGCTTCAATAGATCGGGGTCAATGTATTCTCCCCAGTTGTAAACAGTGATCGTATCTTTTCCGGATTTGCCACTTTCATTTAATTCGGCATTAATGAATAAAAGGATTCCAGAAACGATGAGAATGAGTATGGCGCCTTGCCAAATCGATTTCATTTCTTCACCCCCGTTAATGGGGATTTCGCTTTTTGGCTAATTGCGTAATAGCCTACTACCAATACGACGGTTATGACGAAAATGATTCCAGAAAGTGCATTAATCGTCAAGCTAATGCCTGTGCGCGCCATTGAATAGATTTCAACGGATAAGGTAGAAAAACCATTGCCTGTCACAAAGAAGGTAACCGCGAAATCATCCAATGAGTAAGTAAGCGCCAAGAAAAAGCCTGCAAAAATCCCAGGTTGGATGAATGGCAAGACGACCCTCGTCATTACGTCTTTTTTGGACGCTCCTAAGTCAAGAGCCGCATCGATCAACGTCGGGTTCATCTCTTGCAATTTCGGCAACACCATAATGACGACAATCGGGATGCTAAAGGCAATATGGGAAATGAGGACTGATGCAAAGCCCAATTTCACTCCTACCATCGTAAATAAAATTAAGAACGACGCACCAATAATGACATCGGGACTAACGATCAAAATGTTATTCAATGAAAGGATCGCATTTCTTGCTCCGCGATTTCGCATAAAATAGATCGCCAACGCGCCCAACACGCCGATCGTTGTCGATAGCAGTGCAGAAAGCAAGGCGATGACGACCGTATTAATAACGATGCTTATGAGACGTTTATCTTCAAAAACAGCTGCATAATGCTCCCAAGTAAATGATTCAAAATGTGACATCCCTCCTCCAGAATTGAAGGAGTAAAAAATTAAATAAAAAATAGGTGCGTATAGAATAATGAATACGACAGCCAAATAGAGTTTTGGAAGCTTACCGATTCTTTCCAATGCCAGTCGTCCCCCTTTCTGCGCCGCCCGTTAATAGCATAATAATAAACATGAAAAGGATAAGGAAAACTGCAATCGTTGAACCCATGCCCCAGTTTTGTGTAACGAGGAATTGTTGTTCAATCGCAGTACCTAACGTAATCACTTTATTTCCTGCGATTAGGCGTGTAATCATAAACAAGGATAATGCAGGGATGAAAACAACTTGCACACCAGATTTCACACCATTTAGCGTTAATGGCAAAATCACTCTTCTGAACGTTGTCCAAGCATTCGCCCCTAAGTCACGAGAAGCGTCTATTAAAGCCGGATTCAACTTATCCAATGCGTTAAAGATCGGTAAAATCATAAATGGAATAAAAATGTAAACTGACACGAAAACAAAACTGAAATCAGTGAACAGGATTTGCTGTTTGCCGATGCCTACAGTTTCCAAAAATGCATTTAATGGACCGTACAAGCCCATAAGTCCAATAAAAGCATACGTTTTCAATAATAGGTTGATCCAAGAAGGAATGATGATCAACAAAAGCCAAAGCTGTTTATGTTTAGTTTTTGTAAGCAAATAGGCTGTCGGATACGCAATCAATAGTGAAAAGAACGTAATTAAAAAAGCGTACCAAAAAGAACTGATTGTCAGTTTCAAATAGACCGATGAAAAAAAGCTTTTATAATTGCCTAATGTAAAATTCCCTGATAGATCGAAAAAGGAATAGTAGACAATAAGGGCAATCGGCGCGATGACGAAAAGTAAAATCCAAGCTCCGTAAGGGACCATATAGAGTGAGCGCAGACGATTATCCTTCATTGTCAGACACTCCATATGCTTCAAGTCTCGCGTCATAATCCTCTTCGGACTCATTCAACCTCATGACATGGATGTCTTCAGGATTAAAATCAAGCCCAATCGTTGTGCCAACTTCCGCTTTTTTTGTTGAATGGACAAGCCACTCATTGCCATCCGAATCATAAGTTGAAAGCTCATAATGGACGCCACGGAACAATTGCGTATCAACTTTTACGTTTAATTTTCCGCGGTCGATCGATGTGATTTCAAGGTCTTCCGGGCGAAGGACAATATCCACTTTTTCATTTGGCTGTAGGCCGGCGTCTGCACAAACGAACCGTTTACCGGTGAACTCGACGAGATAATCCTCGATCATTCTGCCTGATACGATATTCGATTCACCGATGAAATCAGCAACAAACCGGTTAATAGGCTCATCATAAATATCTAACGGCGTGCCGGATTGTTGGATGGCGCCCATATTCATGACGAAAATTTCGTCTGACATCGCAAGTGCCTCTTCTTGGTCGTGCGTGACAAAAACGAACGTCTTGCCTAACCTTTGCTGCAATTCACGCAGCTCATATTGCATTTCGGAACGCAATTTTAAATCCAAAGCGGATAATGGTTCATCTAATAAAATGACTTCTGGATCGTTCACAATCGCGCGTGCAATGGCGACACGCTGTCTTTGGCCTCCGGACATTTCAGTAATTTCCCGATTTTCGTAACCGGCAAGATTGACGAATTTTAATGCTTCTTTTACGCGTACGTCAATCTCTTCCTTTTTTACTTTTTTAATTCGTAATCCGAAAGCGACATTCTCATAAACGTTGAGGTGAGGGAATAACGCGTAATCTTGGAAAACCGTATTCACTTGACGCTCATTTGCAGGAACATCGTTAATTTTCTTTCCGTTAAAAAAAATTGAGCCTTCCGTCGGTTCAATAAACCCGGCGATCAATCGTAAAATTGTCGTTTTCCCGCAGCCGGAAGGGCCTAATAATGTGTAAAACTTTCCTCGTTCCATTTCGAAAGAGACGTGATCCAAAACTGTCGTATCACTTCCATATCTCTTTACGACATTTTCAAATCGGATGATCGGTTGTTGATCCATAATCATTATCCCCCTTTATAAATAAGATTCTGTAGCGACTAAAATCAGCTCGCTCAATCCATCATTCGCGTTCGTCACACGATGATGGTCTGATGCTTCATAGTAAACAGCATCTCCCTTCATTGCAATGAATTTTCGTTTACCAAGCTCAATTTCCACTTTCCCTGATAAAACATAGATAAACGTTTCAGCAAGGGAAGGCTCGAACTGTTTAAATTCCCCGTTTTTCAAAAAGGTTATATGGACGGGCTCCATTTCATTTTCATTGGAGCGGGGAACTAACCAACGTATGCTATATTTCAATTCATCGTCCACATACGTTGTTTGTTCGGATGGAGAGTAGACGACTTTCATATTTTTCTTTGGCTCATCAAAAAATTCCTTCGGAGTCGTACCTAATACTTCCAATAAGGCAAAAAGCGTTTCAATCGACGGGGAGGTCACTTCACGTTCCAATTGTGAAATATACCCTTTCGTCAAATCAGTGCGTTCGCCCAATTCTTCTTGCGTAAGTCCTTTTTTGAGTCGTAGGCTTTTAATTTTACTTCCGATATGCATGACAGTAAATCCTCCCTTCTGCAAAACGGAGTTTAGTATTACTGTACTTTAAGTTTACTATAAACCTTTTTTATTATACAAAATTACCAATGGAAATCAAACATTTTTTAAGAAAAAACCGTAAGCAAAATAATTTTAAGGAAAATCTTACTATGAATGTATGGATATAGTGAATGAATCAGCAGTTAGTGTCTTCAATAGAAATAAATGAATGTTGAATTGATAGAATAGATTTGATATTCTGAATGAAGGGAGTGAAGGAGATAGATAACGATATGTAGGAGGGATAAACTATGATTGAAAGGATCATTGGTAAAGAAGCTCCCAAATTTACGATGATTGCTGTACTGCCGGATAAGTCATTTGGAACTGTAAGTTTGGAAGAAAATATGAATAACGGTAAATGGACTGTTCTTTTTTTCTACCCATTGGATTTTGCTACTATCTGCCCGTCAGAAATTACAACTTTATCGGATCGCTACGAAGAATTTGAAAAGCTTAATGCACAATTGATTGGAGCATCGACAGATACAGTTTATACCCATCTTGCATGGATCAATACGAAACGAAAAGACAGAGGGCTTGAGCAATTGAATTTTCCACTTGCTTCAGATCGCAATCAGTTAGTTTCGCGTCGATACGGTGTTTTAATCACAGAAGAGGGCATTACACTGCGCGCGTTGTTTATTATTAGTCCGGAAGGTATTTTGAAATATGAAGCAGTATTTTGCGATGACATTGGCCGTGATGTGGATGAAACACTTCGTGTGCTACGCGCGCTGCAAATCGGTGGCCTAACCGTTAATTGCGAAAAACAGTAAGTGGATGATTCACATCGCCATTTGAAAACTCCTTGCATATTATGAGCAATGGGGATCTTTTCAAAATGGAGGAGATGCAATGTGAGATTAAAAGAACAGATGCCTGAATTAGACGGCGCGACTGCTTGGTTAAATGGAAGAAGAACAAAATATGATCTAATCGGCAGAAATCCGACCCTCATCCATTTCTGGTCAATTAGCTGTCATTTATGCAAAGAAGCTATGCCTGTATTGAACAAATTTAGGGACAAATATAATAATGAACTGAACATGATCGCCGTACATATGCCGCGATCCAAATACGATACCGATTTAGAACAAATTGAAGACGTAGCAATCGAGCATAATATCCTTCACCCGATTTTTGTAGATAACGATTTGGAATTGACGAATGTATTTGATAATCAGTATGTGCCTGCTTATTATCTATTTGACAAAGAGGGGAAATTGCGCCATGTACAATCTGGCGGAAGTGGAATGGTAATGCTTGAACAACGTATTATCCGATTATTGAATGAACCAAATAGATAATCATTTCTATCGATCCGGTGACCTTTTCAGGGAGCCGGATAATTTTATTGTTTTGAATCCTATGTAGATAGATAAAAGGAGATATGGTACACTAATTTCACCTATCGTGTCAGATTGGAGCGATTGTTTATGAAAAAGGAATTTGTTGTCATCGGCTTAGGTCGTTTCGGGGGCAGCATCGTAAATGAATTAGTTAAATTAAATGCCGAAGTGATGGCGATCGATATTGATCCAGAGAGGGTAGAGGATTATGCCCAAATAGCGACACAGGCAGTTCGAGCAGATACTACAGATGAATCTGCGCTTCGATCTTTAGGCATTCGGAATTTCGAACATGTCGTTATAGCAATCGGTGAAAACATCCAGTCAAGCATATTAACGACACTTATATTGAAAGAGATCGGTGTTAAAAAAAT
The DNA here is from genome assembly GCF_037144575.1 of Sporosarcina sp. USHLN248. NCBI lineage: Bacteria > Bacillati > Bacillota > Bacilli > Caryophanales > Caryophanaceae > Sporosarcina > Sporosarcina sp. USHLN248. The sequence continues at coordinate 1,145 of NZ_JBBCZC010000013.1, read as the reverse complement.
CACTGTGAAAGCCCAGAATGATTATCATGAAAAAGTGCTTCGGAAAATTGGCGCAGACCAAGTTGTTCACCCTGAACGCGATATGGGGATACGGATTGCCAACAACATGGTTTCAAATAATATATTGGATTACTTGGAGCTTTCCGATGAATACTCGATCGTCGAAATAAAGGCGAATGAAAAACTTGCAGGCTATACATTAATCGACCTTGATATTCGCGCAAAATATGGGGTTAATATTGTTGCTATTAAACGAAGTTCACAAATTTTAGTTTCGCCGCAAGCAATTGAAGAAATACGATTGAATGATATTCTAATTGTCATCGGCTCTGACATTGATATTCATCGTTTTGAAAAGAAAGCTCTTCATTAACATGTAAAAAAGCTGTCCGCCAATTGGATTCTTAATTGGTGAACAGCTTTTTATACTTTTTTATCGATACGCTTGGTGGAGCTAAGCGGCGTTCTCCGCTTTAGTTTTCATCCAGACTCCGGCGACCAGCTCCTCGGGTCACTTCAGAAAAGAGCCTAAGGCAAAAAGCGCCTTAGGTTCTTTTCTTCCAGTGCCTGTCGGAGCTAACCGGTCGCCTCCGCTTTTGTTACATCCAGACTCCGAGGGGCAGCTGCTCGGGTCGTTTCGGACTTAAAAATAAAGGCAAAAAGCGCCTTTATTTTAAGTCCTCCGACATACAGGACGTATTAGTGCCGACGTTGCCGCAGGACGCGGCGTTCTTAGTCGGCCAACGCCTGTCGCAGTTAACCGCCTCCTTCCGCTTTTGCTATCATCCAGACTCCGGCGACCAGCTCCTCGGGTCACTTCAGAAAAGAGCCTAAGGCAAAAAGCGCCTTAGGTTCTTTTCTTCCAGTGCCTGTCGGAGCTAACCGGTCGCCTCCGCTTTTGTTACATCCAGTCTTCGAGGGGCAGCCCTTCGGGTCACTTCAGAAAAGAGTCCAAGGCAAAAGGCGCCTTAGACTCTTTTCTTCCAGTGCCTGTCAGGGCTAACCGCCCCTCTCCGCTTTTGTTATCATCCAGACTTCGAGGGGCAGCCCTTCGGGTCACTTCAGAAAAGAGTCCAAGGCAAAAGGCGCCTTAGACTCTTTTCTTCCAGTGCCTGTCAGGGCTAACCGCCCCTCTCCGCTTTTGT
>NZ_JBBCZC010000012.1:0-82569 GCF_037144575.1 Sporosarcina sp. USHLN248 | reverse complement strand
CCGCAAATTCTCACTGCGGGGCATCGAAAAGGTGCATACGGAATTCGGAATTGTGGCATTGGCCCACAATCTACTGAAAGTGGCCGGCATCCGCGAGCTACTTTCAGTATTAAATGAGAAAAATACAAGAACAGGTGGCGAAAAACGATTCGTTTTTCGCCACCTGTTCTATTTTAGGGACTTATTGGACAGCCCCGTTTTCTTTAAAGGCAGTGTCATTCAACGTGGGGACATCCCGAATAATGGCAAAAGCCCTAAACATTGCTTGCAAGTTAAGTCGTACATCTCTTATTGTTCAAAAACCTCTTCGTTGGGTACAATTTAGAATGTTTTCGTCATAAAAACTTGTGATATTGGCGTATTTTCAAAACCACTTGCTCGTAAAGATGAAATTGCGCGTCCATTTCCTTTTAGGAAGTTATAAGTTGTACGATTGATTGGTTTGTCGTATTCCAATGCATAAGATAGGAGTTTGTTTAAAGCATCTTCATTTCCATTTTCCTTCACTTGAAACAACGTAATGCTTTCCGTCTCATTGCCAAATGTACAATTTTTCCGAATGAGACAAGCTGCCTCCACTTCTCCATTCTTTATAATCAGGACAGCTTCCCCACCCAATTTCGGTGTGTTATTAGCATCTGTTTGCCAAGGAACGATACTTGGAAATAAATCCGATCCAATCGTTTGGGCAGCCGGAATTCTTACCATTTCATAGCCATCAAGCTCCGGCAACTGGCTAACTATTCTTCCGTTTGCACGCAAGAAAAGCAATTCGTCCTCTACTTGATAACCACAGTTTTCATATAAAGAGATTGCTGCCTTATTTTCAGAAAGGGACTCCAACGTCGCAACAGAGACATTACGCTCCAGTATGCGTTTTTCTGCTTCCTCCATCAAGGAATAACCTAACCTTCTTCCTCGGTATTCCGGAATAATCCCCGTTCCGCCATTCCAGGAAATCTTTTGACCATCCACTTCTCGAATGCCTTGAAGCACAAAGCCGATTGGGTCTGTTCCATCATATGCAACGACAGACAATGCCGAAGATAATCCATCATTCCCAAAACGGCCCACAAAAGTATCTAAAGATAAATTCATCGGCACTAAATACCCTTCAAACCCACGATTAAACAGGGCATGCGCCTCTTCAAAGCTAATTGATGACATTAATTTAAACGAAATGTTCATAATTTACCCTCACTCAGAAAAAATTTTGAAACAAATTATACATTATTAGAATGAAGTGAAGCAAACAGGTTTGTTGGTAGGCTTAAACCATCGATCCAACTGATTTGCTGGCCAATTGTTCACTTTTACTTTTCCATACTGAGCTAGCTGCTCCAAGCTAACACAGCCCATCCACCAGGAACTTAAATCCGAAACTGCGATGCTTACATCAACTTCCTCAATAGAAATGGACGATTTTTCTATGCTCCAACAATCTTCGCTATAGGATAAATTGTAACTACCGTTTTGCTCCTTTATAAACGAATCTTGAACAAATAAAGAAATCGTTACAGGACGATCAGGTCGATCTAAGGAATTAAAATTCGTTTGTTCCACAAATGACATGATCGAGCTAATTCTATACATAATCCCTGTACCAACAGTACCGATTTCGTGATAAACACTCGGAATTATACGATTGCTATCGTTCTTCGGGTCTTCCAGTTGATAAATAAATGATTCATCTTGCGTTCGAACGTAGACACGATCTACTTGATCCTGTTGTGAATGAATCCACGTACACATATCGATGAAAGCGCTTGGCTTCGTCCATACCCATTCAAAAATATTCATTTCATGATGTAGAAAATGACTATCCTTTACAGGTTGCAACTTATATGCAAGCGCACCAACTAACTCATTCCCCTCATAAACACCGGCATAATACGTAGCTTTTTTCTTAATTAAGTTACGTTCATGCCAAGTCCGTTCGATCATGCCATGATGCATCGATGCAAATTTATTGTACACGGCGACAATCTCTTCCTCATTGGACGGAGACAACATGACTACTTTCTTTCGTTCACCACTGCTTGGAAAACTTGTGGGCTTTAGTTTATATTGATAGCGAGTTGGTCCATATCCATACCCCATCTTTTGATAGAAAGACGTGTTAAAAGGGTATAACGAAACAATCCCGACATTTTCTTGTCTAGCAAGCTCATGAAAATGCTGCAGCAACTGTTTCGCAATACCTTCTTTTTTGTGAAAAAAGTGAACAGCTACCGTACCGATTCCCCAAACACGTACAATACTACCATTTACATTCATGTTAAGGTCATGAAGCTTATACAAGCCTAACAACTCATCTTGTTCGGTAAAGAATCCATAGAAACTCAAGTTATTTTCAGATTCAATTTCGAAACTAAGTCGTTCAATAAACGTTTGTTGAGCTTCCTTTCCCGATATTTGCATCCCCGGATAAGCCATCGCCACAAGAGAAGCAGCTTGTTGTAAATCACTTTTTGTTACTAAACGAATCATGTACATCCCCCTTTCCAAAATTGCACCTTTGTGTATGTGCGCCCGATTCAGCGAATAAATGCCGCTTCCTTGTTTGAAAGAGCATCATCTAACCATTGAGGGTGCATTGTTAACAAATCCTTTGGTAAATTGTCTTGACTAAAAAATTGTATTTCAAGCGACTCATCTGAGTTGCATTTAAGTTCCCCACCTGTAATTTCAGCAAGAAAACAAGTTGTTATAAAATGCACTACTTTGCCATTTGGATAATTGAACACTTGTGAATCTGGATCTGAGTAAACACCGATCAGCTTTTCAATTTTTATATCTAAATTAGTTTCTTCTTTTACTTCTCTTATAATTGCTTCAGACACTGTTTCACCAATTTCCACATGTCCTGAAGGAATACCCCACAACCCTACATCGGCTCTTTTTTGCAATAGCACCTGATTCTCTTTGTTCAAAATAATTACAGCAACTCCAGCTTTTAAATCATCTATTTTTTTCAAATCAAAGCTCCTCCTTCAAGAAACGGCCCTAACTACGGCACTGTTCTAAGGCTATACTCTCCATCCCACACTGTCATCTCTACTATCCACGTAATTCTACCATCTGTCATTACATATGAACGCAAAAACTTTCCTATTAGAAGTATCTATCACATTCATTATATAAAATAAGTGTAACTTGCTGGACCACTTCTAAATGCTTTAATTCTTTTGTCTTCGATAACGAATCATCCCTACGTAAACAATAGGCAATAATGCAGTAAGTGCAACGAGCCCGTGCCAACCTAAGCTCTCATACAGCGGACTGAGCAATGTACTGCCCATTGCAACGCCAATATAATAGGAGACCAAGTAAAGGCTCGATGCACTCCCTTTATGATGTGTCGCTTCCTTGCTGACAGAAGCCGCCGTCAACGAATGCGCCGTGAAGAACCCTAAGCAGATGACACATAATCCGACAACAATCAAAACAAGCGGTGATAATGCCGTAAGACCAATCCCTGCTGATAATAAAACGACCCCTACCCGCCTCACATTACGGAGGCCGAATTTCCCCGCAAGCCATCCTGCAAGCGGTGCACCGATCACTCCAAAACCATATGCTAAATATAAATAAGATATCCATTCAAGTGACAGCGAATACGGCGCCTCAATTAAATGAAACGGCAAGTATGTCCAAATCCCGGTGAAGGATAATTGCAGCACAATGCCTAACCCGAAAACGATTAGCAAAGCCGGGGTTTTCAGGTGAAAAGCAATCCCTTCAATATCTTTTTTGAACGTCGTATCACTCGGCACAAAATTCCTTGACTTCGGAAGGATTAACAACAGAATGACAAATAGTACCGTTCCAAAAATGGAAAGGATATATAATGACATTTGCCAAGATGCTTGCTCGGCAATAAACCCCGTCATGAAACGGCCAATCATTCCTCCCAATCCATTAAAAGCAATATAGAATGCCGTGGCGACACTCGTAAACTGCCTATGTATTTCCTCACTAATATAAGCAAGCGCTGCTGCTGGAACACCAGCTAGCGCAAAACCTTGTAGGAAACGTAAAATGACGATGGTTAAAAAAGAATCCGTATTTGCAATTAAAAGAAACGGAATGACCGAGCCAATGAGCGATAAATAAATATAAACATTCCGCCCGTTTCGATCCGAAAAAAATCCAAGGACGATTAACCCCACGATCAGCCCGATTGTCGTCATTGACATCGCTGTACTGGCGTAAGACACCGAAATACCGAATTCCTTCGTGAACAAAGGCAAAAGCGGCTGCATCGCATACATCGCAGCAAATATGAAAATAGAAGCAAACCCTAAACCAATTACGATTTTCCAAAATTGAAGATCCCTCAACGTATAGCCTTCATGTTGCATTGTGTCACATCCAGTCGTCAGCCTATTTACTTTTATTATAGCATTGTGAATATTTTTGTTCCCTCCGAGGAAATTTATTGCCAAACAAAAAATGAGCAAAGGATCCTCACATTCCCTTTGCTCATTTCAGTTAATTAACAGCCATATTTCTTCGTTCTTTGTACACAACGATAAGTACACTTGCTTCGTATAACACGATCATCGGGATGAGCACGATCAATTGGCTAATGAAATCCGGTGGCGTCAACAGACCAGAAAGAATTGCCAAAATGACGTAAGACCATTTCCGAACCTTTTTTAATGATGCAGACGTCAGCAATCCAATTGCAGAGAGGAACATTGCTACAATCGGCAGTTCAAATAATAAGCCGATCGGCAATGTCGTCATCAAGAGAAACTTTGCATACTCTTGCGCAGAAACCATTACTGTGAAATTTACCGCTCCTAAAGATACTAAAAAATGATAGCTCAAAGGATTTACGACAAAATAGCCGAACGCGATGCCTCCCGCAAACAATAACAACATGACAGGCGAGTAGAGCCCAAGAAATTGACTCTCCTTCTCATTCAGCCCCGGCTTAACGAATTGCCATAAAAAATGACATAGAAAAGGTAGTGACAAACCGAATGCCAATGCAGCCGATATGGACATATAAAATGTCACAACTTCCATCGGTCCAAGGACTACTAGTTCGTGACCTCTCGTAATGAGTGGAAACCATTTGTTAATCGTCACGAAAATGAATAAGAAGAAAGATAGGAAAGTGGCGATACTTTTAATGAGCTGCTTTCGTAAATCATTCAAATGATCAACAAGTGAAGGTTGAGGTTCTGTCGTTTTTACTACTTCATCCCGCTCTTGATTTTTTACCGTAGATTGCTTCTCATCTTCAGTGTTGACAGGCTTTTTATCCAATGGACTACGTACATTTCTATGTTCTTGATATGGATCCATAATCGATCCTCACAGCTGATCTGTTTTCTTCGATTGATCTTCTTTCCCCTCTTCGTCTTCTAAGACATCACGGGCCGATTTTTTAAATTCTGCTAGCGTCTTTCCAACTGCCGATCCGACTTCTGGCAATTTCCGAGGGCCGAAAAGGATAAGAATAATGACTAAAATAATGATTAATCCAGGTACGCCGATGCTTGCTAAACTCATGTTTCATGTCTCCTTTCGATTAGACAAGTGAACCGCCATTTTTGCTGTATTTAATAATTCCTTCTGCTGCTCGGTACGCAAGGGCACCAACAGTCGCTGTTGGATTGTAGCCACTATTATGCTGAAAATTTCCAGCACCAACGACAAATAAATTATCCGCGTCCCAATGCTGCAAGTAATTGTTGACTACACTATCATCGGGGCTTGCCCCCATCGTCGTTCCCCCTGTATTATGCGTCGATTGGTAAGGAACAATGTCATAATCAGTAATTGGGCTTCCCGGTACAACTGTCTTTGCACCCATCTCTTTCATAATTTCTGCTGTACGCTCGGTAATGAACTGATGCAAGTTTCGATCCTGTTCCGTAAAGTTATACGTCATTTGCAGCAAAGGTACCCCATATGCGTCGCGATAATTCGGGTCAAGCGTCATATAATTCTCCTTATGAGGCATCGTTGCTCCTTGACCATGCACGGATAATGTCCGCGTATAGTTATATATCGAAGCTTTTTTAAATTCCGCTCCCCACGCCGGCACATCAGGCGGCACAGGGTTAGTCTGAATTGGACGTACTCCTGTTTGTCCCAAAGTAATGCTTGCGCCGTGGATGAAATCAACGTCGGAATGATCAAAGCTATCTCCATTAAAATCATCAATGGACATTCCCAATGCCCCCGCGCCCATAAATACATTCATTTGATCTTCAAAAAATCCGGTCGTTCCTGGTCCAAGCTGATAGCAATAATTTTTCCCTAATGTGCCTCTGCCTGTGTCAGGATCATATTGTTCACCGATTTTCGACACCATGAGCAGCTTTGCATTGTTCAACACATAACTTGTCAAAACGACAACGTCTGCTGGTTGTATGAACTCTTCGCCAGTTTGTGTATCAAAATACCTGACGCCGGTCACTTTATTCCCAGACTTCAAAACTTCCACGACATTGGCATGGAAAACCGGCTCGAAATTTCCTGTATTCAACGCTGTCGGGACAACCGTGATTTCTGGAGATGATTTCGCTCCGTACTCACAGCCGAACCGCTCGCAAAAACCACAGTATTGACAAGGAGCAATCTTCTGTCCATCTGGATTTTCGTACGCCTCCGAAATATTTGCAGACGGCAGCATGTATGGATGATAGCCCAACTTTTTCGTTGCACTTTCAAACATTTTCAAGATCGGTGTCTTTTTCATTGGAGGGGTAGGAAAATCGCTTGACCGCTTACCCCAAAATGGATTATTATCTTCCCCAGAAATGCCCGCTGTTTTTTCATATTTGTCGAAATAAGGTTCCAACTCGTCGTACGTAATGCCCCAGTCCGTTAAAAGATAATCGCTGGGCAGTTTGTTTTTTCCGTATCTTTCTTCTGTCATTGATTTAATTTGAAAATCATAAGGCAAAAAACGGTACGACATCCCATTCCAGTGCGTACCCGCTCCACCTAAATTTTCACCCAACAGGAAAGACCCCATCTGACGCATTGGAAGGGCGCGCATTTTGCGATGGTTTCGGAAAGTAATCGTTTCTTTCGATAAATCCTGCATGAGATCATATCGAATTGCATACCTATATTCGTCATGAATCATCAAATAGTCTTGGGTTCCCCTATTTTTCCCACGCTCAAGGCCTCTAACTTTCAACCCAGCCTTTGCACATTCAGCTGCAACAATACCACCCGTCCAGCCGATGCCCACCGTTACAACATCTACCTTATCCAAAGTTTTCGCCATGGCAATTGCCTCCCTTAGTGCTGCATACTGCTAATCGATTTAGGTTCAATCACTTGGAACTTCTCTTCCTCTATAACATTGACATATGCCATTTGATGTCCCGGAAAGCCTTTCATACGCCATCCTTCCATATTGGCATTACCGTTGTAAATCGGATCTGCATATGCCCCTTCAAGCGTTGCTTGCCGTAAAAGCCTAAAAAAGAATTCTGAGGACACACCTTTCATCTCAACTTCGTTCTTCTGAAAAGCGGTTAAAATTGTATCCATTTGCTCAGCGTCCAGCTCCGCAAACCCTTTTTCATACCGAGCATTCGCTTCTTCATCCAACTTTGCGATACCTTGCCTAAAAATCTCCGCACGTGTTAAAGCGCTCTGGTACCCCTGTGTCGCTTCACCAGCGAAAAACGGACCTTGCATATACTCTCTTGCATTGCTGCCGTAATTACCCGCTAATTGATTATCAATAAAATACGGCACTCCAAGTGCAATTGCCCCAGGCCCTAAGTCATCTTCCGGAAAAATCCTCTCAGTAGCTTGAGATAGAACGTGAAATTCATTTTGATTCGTTAAAAACATAAGCCCTTTCGGAGCGCCCTCCACGCCTTCTGTAGCGAGCTGTCCTTCATTGGCAGTCTTTCCATCCTTCTTGACGTTATAGCCGACAAGTCCCCCGATTAACCCTCCACCTACTAAAGCGCCGGTCGCTATTCCCGTCGTCTTTAGAAAATCTCTGCGCGATAAACCTTGTTGATTGTCTGCCATCTATTTTCCTCCTAAAAAATTCACCACTTTCTCCAAAGGATGTCCTCATACATATGGCTTTTATACAAACGTGTCATAATTTATCAAACTTTGTATAAGCGGTAGAATTTAATCGGGTTACGCCAGTAACGGAGAGGAGTGCGCCAGTATCCGGGGTGTTCGAGCCAGAAAACAAGCACCTTACGCCAGTAATTGGAGTGCGTTCTAAAAAATCGACCGACGCTACATGAGAGTTTTACGTTTTGTGGTATGCACTATTATTCGAACCAACCACAGCTTTCCACTTTCAACGATCCTTTTAAATGTTGAGCCGCCGAATTATTTTCAGAATAAATATAAAAATATTCAATGATTTGACGATAAAAGAGATAGAGGAAAATATAGGGAGAGGTGAGTTTATGTTAGGTAATTGGAATGCAGTGGGGCTTAACATTTTGCGCAACATGAACATGCATAATAATCAGATCATGCTGTCCATGGAGCGGCTTTCCTCTGGACTAAGGATTAATCGTGCTGCGGATGATCCGGCAGGACTGGCCATTTCGGAGAGAATGCGGGCACAAATTCGAGGGTTGCAAGTCGCACAGCGCAATATACAAGACAGCATTTCTCTATTCCAGACTGCTGAATCAGCGTTGGACGAAACACATGCCATTTTGCATAGAATGCGTGAGTTAAGTGTAGAAGCTGCTAATGGCACGTTAACTAATGATGACCGTGAATTGCTGAATATCGAATTTCAAGAACTAAAAAAAGAACTTGAACGAATTTCAAAGGACACTCAATTTAACACAATGCCGTTATTGGACGGATCGCGCTCATCATTTAAAACACAGGTTGGAGCAAATGCGGGGCAATCAATCGAATTTACGATTGGAGATACAGGCATGGCTGCTTTGGGGATAAAAGATGCCACAATAGAAACTCGCGAAGAGGCAGATCAAGCCATTTCATCATTAGATGAAGCCATCAAAAAGGTGTCCTCCGAACGAGCACGCATGGGAGCTTATGTAAATCGATTAGAGCATGCGTATAACAACGCTATGACGATGGAGGAAAACTTGACTGCTGCTGAATCGCGCATACGGGATGTAGATATCGCAAAAGAAATGATGGCGTTGACAAAAGCAAACATCCTTTTACAAGCAGGGCAGTATGTATTTTCGCTTCATCTGCAGCAAGCGCAATCTGTCCTTCAACTGTTAAAGCAATAAATGAAAAGACAGTGCTGATTACGGCACTGCCTTCTTCATTCATCAAAACCTAAAATCGGCAAACGGTCTTCCAATATTTCTACCTCTTCTATTGGCAATACGATCCTAAATTCATCTCTGCCATAAGGTGTTACCGATAGCTTCTTCTGGACAAAGGGATTGTTTGTTGTCAACGTCACTTTCCCATCCTTCTCATGAAAGGTATCCACTACAAAACGGTAGCCCGACAGCATGACATAAGGAAATATTTCATAAGCGTCATCTAAATCCTCAACTGACACTTCTTTATATGCGGTATCACTATTCGTGCTCCATTTTTTAAATCCATTTATTTCATCTTCATAATCGGATTGTAAATACAAAGTTCGTTGTTGGGAAACGATCGGGTACTCTTTCCCTTTCCAAATTGCAAAGCGCCCTTTTCTTACCGCCATACGAATCTCCTCCGTATTTAGCTTCTTTGTCTTTCAATTATATAAAATGCCATTTCAAGTAACCACGTATGTTTCGATGCATTTTTCATACCCTATTTAAGGACTTTACACTCTTGCCATTTCACTCTCGAAACCTTCCATAGCCCATAAGTTTAATTGCATTCAAGACCGGGTACTTACAAACAACTACTTTTTAGGAGGCCATAAGAATGAAAGACAATAGTTATTCAGATAAAATCAAAGGTGCCGTTAATAAAACGAAAGGCGAATTGAAAGATCAAGTTGGCAATGCGACAGATGACGCCATGCTGCAAGCTGAAGGAAAGTTCGATAAATTAAAAGGCGAGGCACAGAAAGAAGCTGGGAAATTAAAAGATCGTGTTTCAGAAAATCATAAAAAATGGTGATCAAAAAGGCCGGGGCCATCGAAAATGGACCCAGCCTTTTCTAGTCAAAGATGATCGGTGTTAATGCGTGGAACAGTACCTGAGTTGTCGTCTCTCGGCTGCAAATCATCTTCTCCCGACAACGGTTCAAAACTGTTCGTCAAAGCAGCCCGACTATCCCTTTCCGTATCTTCTACAGCTCCACCGCCGCGTCCTTCTTTGGGCAATTGAGTATTTACGCGATCAACGAATATTGCAATGCCTCCATTTTTCACTTCATTATAAATATTTGCAGACTCTTCTTTTGAAAACCCCATATCTTCAAATACTTTTTCCTTCCTTTGCCGCTCGTCGATAAACATTGCTTTAAACCGCTCCAAAAGGTTTCCCTCATCCCTTCCATCTAACGCAATGAATGTCTGACTTCTCAGTTGAGATAGGTCTTCCTCCGAATATGCTACTGCAGAAATTTGTTCTTCACTATAGCCTTTCGATATCAATTCTGTAATTTTGTATAGCGCCGCATCAACCGAATGCATTGTGCCGACATATTCCTTTTCCATTACACCACTCTCCTCTATCTGCTTTTGATCACTTTACCCTCTGCATCTATAGAAAACACATGTACCTTAATTAGCAATATGGATTTGTAATCAATGTTTATAGTTATGCCAAACGGTAAATAGTATAAAAACAGAAAGGATGTGGATTCATTGAATAAGAAAAAGCCTTTCACTGAGCGTGATCGCAAAGATGCGGAAGGATCGTTCATGGATAATCCTGAAAACATGCCAACGGATAAAGAAAGTATTTACGACATGCATGAAGATATGCAAAACGTCGACCCGATTCCTTTGGAAGATTTGAGAATGGAAGAGGAAGAAGAAAGGCATCATCACAAAACAAAAAATCGTTCGTCAAGCGAAGAAAAATACAATCAATCATGATAGAAGGAAAGAAAAATCGTTGAAAGGTTTGCTTTTCCAAAAAGCTCCTCTTTTCAACGATTTCCTTCATGACTATGTGAGATCCCGGTAGAAATTTCCCGGGAAATGAAAATGCTTGTATTATACTGTCGTTTTCGATGCATTCTTTTTCGACGCAACTATTCCTAAGACGATGAAAAGTAGTATCAACATACTATTCAACCCGACCGTCATCCAATATCCAGATTGATCCATCGTATGGTAAAATTGATCCGCCGCATAACTCGATAGCTTCCAAGGAGTTACTTTCCAATACGCCCCAATGACGGAGTCAATCACTTGGAAAAATAATAAAAACAAAATAGATAAACCTGCAGTAGCGCCTGTTGATACCGAAGCGCTGAAAAACAGGATAAGCGTCACCGCAAAAACAATCCATAAACTGTACGTCGCAAGAAAGGCAAGCAGTTCCCCAATCGGCACTGTGTTAAATAAAATTCGAATATAATACCATGCTGCTAAAAACCCAATCCATACGCTGCTTAGCGCGATTCCATTAATGACGATCCATTTACTGAGGAAATAATTTTTGAATGATAAAGGACGAACATAAAGCAATGTCGCTGTTCCGCTTTTCCTTTCCCCTGCAATTGAGCCCATAAACGCAAGAGAAAATAGTAAAATGCCAACCGTTTGATATTGCCCCATCAACGATATGAAAATATCTTCACCGGTAAATTCAGGCCATAAAAAATCCATTCCTTCAGGCAAGTTCCCGACACTTTGCATAATTTGAGGCAAATAATAATTGGTGACTGGTTCTATTATGCCGAAGATGATGAATACGATCGGAATCCAATACAATTTGTAATTCCTGCTCATCTCTCGCCACTCTTTTCGAATAAGCACATTCAAATCATTCATGCGTCCATCACCGCTTTCATGAAGATTTCCTCTAAATTCGCCGTCTGCATTTCGACTTTCCGCACCGCGTAATCCCCTTTATGCAATATCGCCAAAACATGAGGCATCATCACTTTTCTTTCGACCACTTCTATCGACACTATTTTCTCTTTTGACTTCATGTCCCAAGAAGACATACGAACAAATCTACCTGCCTCCTGCGCCGTCTCAAATTCTATAACGATACGTGGATCAGCATATTTCGAGCGGATATCGTCCAGCGAACCATTTTCCACAAGAATGCCTTTTCGAAGGAACAATAATTGATCTGTCATTTCCTCGGCATCATTCAAAATATGTGTCGAATAAAGAATTGTCGTTTCTTGTTGCAACTCTTTCAATAAATTCATCACCTGTCTACGGCCTACCGGATCGAGGGCAGATACAGGTTCATCCAACAGCAGCAGCTGCGGTTTATGGACGATTGCCTGAGCCAATCCTAACCGCTGTTTCATGCCACCGGAAAATGTACCGGATCTTTTTTTCATTGCCTCTCCAAGTCCAACAAACTCCAACGCTTTTTGCGCTTCTTTTGCAGCTTGCCGGCTATCTACTCCACTTAACCTCGCTGCCATTTCCGTAAATTCCAATGCCGTCAGCCACGGGAAAAACTTTGGATATTGCGGCAGAAAACCGATTGCTGACCGTATATCAGATTTTGTTTGATTTAGAAATGAAATTGTACCATCCGTAGGCGTCACAAGTCCTGCCAGCATGGATAATGTCGTCGTCTTTCCTGCCCCATTGGGACCTATTAGCGCTGTGGATGTATGCGCTGTTAAGTCGAAGGTGATTGAATCTACAACTCTTTGCTCTCCATAGGCTTTAGATAATTTTCTGACATTCAGAAGCTCTGTCATGTTTGCTTCCTCCCAAAAATAAAGTACACGATCGGGCCTATAATATTTACGAAAACTATAATGAATATCCACATAATGAATGGCCCATTCGTCCGTTGATGGCGGATTACATCGAATAGCGCAACAATCATTAAAATCAACTGCAGCACAATAATGGGCATTATTAAATCCCAAGGGATTTTTGCGAGTTCTTGCATACTTTCACAGCCCTTCTTTTGTTATATGTTTAGTATAACACCCCTGTTCTATTTTGTATATAACAAATTGCATTACTCACATACGCTACTAAAGATTTCATCTATTAACCAAATCCATATTTTAGGATTCCACTATCGAATCTTTATCCTTTCCCGTGTTATACTATTGCATGGACTGGAGGATTATAAGATGAAACAATGGATGTATCCCTTATTAGTCATAATAGGGGCGAGCAGCTATGGTATTTTATCGACAATTGTCAAATTGGCGATTGCAGATGGTTATACAGCTGCCCAAGCAGTAACGAGCCAATATTTCACTGGATTTGTATTGGCCGCAATTCTATACCTTTTCACACATCGGGGCCTGCCCAAATTCGGCGGCGGGTTTACTCTTATATTAGCTGGTTTGCTGACAGCCACTACAGGCACTGTTTACGGCATCACTGTCAGCTATATGCCTGCTTCTTTGGCTGTTGTTATGCTTTTCCAATTTACATGGATTGGCATGCTTCTTGATTGTATACTTCACCGTCGATTGCCGAAACGTGCAGAGGTCATCTCTCTGCTTTTTTTATTTGGTGGCACAATATTTGCAGCAGGTATAATCGATGCGGATTTGAGTGGCATCCCTTGGCAAGGTTGGGTGTGGGGAATGGCATCCGCTATTAGTTTTTCAGCGTTTCTTGCAGTAAACCAGCGGCAAGTTGAAGGAATGGATACGATTACTCGCTTGCTATTCATGTCTTTCTTTGCAGCAATTGCCATTTCCTTTTTTCAAGAACCAGAAATTGTTTGGAACGGTGTGCTATTTAGCGGATTATGGGTATACGGATTAATATTAGGTGTATTCGGTATTATCATTCCAATTTTATTCTTCTCAATTGGTATTCCGAAAGTTGGAGGAGGAACCGCGTCTATCCTAAGCGCTATCGAATTGCCAGTAGCCGTCACCGCTTCCGTATTGCTTTTAAATGAACAAATGACAACCCTGCAAATATGCGGTATAGTGATCATCCTAATCGGAATGACATTGCCAACGATCGCTAACCGAAGAATTCGATTGCAGCAGGAAGTATAGATCCTATAGCTTTTACTTTTTTAAAGGTGTTTGTTAGCAACTGAAGATTCCACATGACTAAGAATAGTTGTGTGGAATCTTTTTTTCTACCGAAAACTTTTAGATCTTTCCGCGGGTATAGTAAGTAGAAGGATAAAAGCAATGCAGAAAGGTGGGGACAGCTTGGAGAAAAATTGGCTAACACTTATAAAATTTGGCGATAAAAAGGCATTTCGGCAATTGTACAATGCCTATGCAAACACTGCCATTCGCACAGCTTCTGCCATAACCAAGAACCGTGAACAAGCGAAAGATGCCGTTCAGGAAACCTTCATCCGTGTCTATCGGCAAATTGGAAGCTACGATGAATCATTACCCTTTGACCCTTGGTTTTATAGGATATTGACAAACGAATGCTTGCGCGTCATGAAAAAGGAAGCTTCACATAGCAAGTATGTTGAGCAAATTGAATTGTCTGCTCCTTATGAAGAAGAGCATTTATTTGATCTATATTCGCTCATTCAATCTTTAGAAGACCATCAAAGAATCCCAATCATATTGAAATATATAAAAGGATGTTCCGAAAAAGAGATTGCCGAAATTTTAAGTCTGAACCAAAACACGGTCAAATCGAGATTGTTTAAAGGTAGAAAACGGCTAAAAGAACAACTTATGAAGGAGGATTCCGAATGAGCAAGTTCGATGAACAAATTCAGCACATATTGAACGACAAAACAGAACAGGAAGCCATAGAACTGAAAGAAGAGATTTGGAAAGGCATTGAAAAAGAGTTATTTGAAGGACA
Source organism: Sporosarcina sp. USHLN248 (assembly GCF_037144575.1). NCBI lineage: Bacteria > Bacillati > Bacillota > Bacilli > Caryophanales > Caryophanaceae > Sporosarcina > Sporosarcina sp. USHLN248. The sequence goes on along the minus strand of NZ_JBBCZC010000012.1, from coordinate 67,702 downwards.
CCCAACACGGACGAAAAAGAAAAAGAGATTGTTGCCGTTAATCATGGCTGCTGTGGCAGCTATAGCGCTTCTAATAGGCGTGCAAACGGAAACAGGTTTGGCTTTTATGAAAAGCATAAAAGATATGTTTGTCCCGGAAAAAGAAATAATTCAAAGCATTGAAGGACAGGAAGAACCAACAAACGTTCAATTGCATGAAGGGAAAGAAGCTGAATATGTCATTTACATCGATGAATCCCGATACAAAATGATAATTGGCGAAAACTCCGATCTCATTACGACAATTGATCCACTTCCGGAAAAATACCCTGAAGTTAGTTTAGAAATTAAACAATATCCTACTGTTCCTCCCGAAGCACTTGCAGACGAGTTGCAGTCTTCCTTGAAACCGGAGTTTCCTAATCTGCGAGACGTTGAAACCGTAACAGAACCGGTGGAAGGCTATCATCTTCACGGGCTGACTGAATCTACATGGGATGGAAATGTGATTGATCTATATATTGTCAGCAATGGCAAAGGCGGTAGCTTCGCGCTGACTAGCAAGTATTTTTTAGAAGCCGCTGAAGGTCATGGAGCAAGGTTTTATCATATGCTAGAGAGCTTCGAAGTAATTGAATGAACAATGGCTTATAATACATCCCTTCTTCCTATCTTCATTCCTATGAGGCATAATTTCTATGGAATTTGGGTATAGATTCAGAAGGTGATTCGTTTTGGAGGTTGATGAGTATGGATATAATCATGATTGTTTTAAATACGCTGATCATTGTTTTCTATATTGTGTTGATCGCGTTTTTAACACCTATTACGATGCGCTTCATGAAAAAGAGAGGTTATGATCTATTCATGCAACTCATTCCAGTCGCCTTGATTCTATTTATTAGCAGTTTATCGATTGCAATAGGGCTCGGGGGCTTCAGCGAATTGCTGTTCTTTAAGGTGACAACAATTGTATCGACACTCCTCCTATGCTCATTATTATTTTTAACTTTGGCGATGCGTGTACTTTGGAAAGAAAAATACGATCTTCTCATAAAGCAAATTTCATCATTGCGCAATCGAATGAAAGGAGCTTTCCATTAAACGGGAAGCTTCTTCTTTTTTAGTGTACACTAAAGAAAAAGTTTACTACGGGAGATTGAATATGTTAAAAGACCGCCATTATTATGAAGATGTGTATCGTACAACATTTACTGCAAAGCTTATGAAAAATGGAATAGATGAGAACAACCGACCGTATGTCGTATTGGACAATACCGCTTTTTATCCGACAGGAGGCGGGCAGCCCCATGATACGGGTACACTCAACGGGATCGAAGTAATTGATGTCGAAGAAATAGATGGAGAGATCCTTCACTTCTTGGCAAAGGAGATAGAGCTTCAAATCGATGTTGAAGGCGTTATTGATTGGGACCGCCGATTTGATCATATGCAACAGCATGCCGGTCAACATATATTAACGGCTGCTTTCGTTGAACTGTTCGGCATTCAAACCGTCAGTTTCCACTTAGGAAGGGAAATTGTGACGATTGATCTGGATGTATCAGATTTTGGGTTTCTTTACAATCAACTTTTGTGGAAATTAAGTAATCCTCTGGTACGTCAAGTCTCTTTGCAATTAATTTAATTGTCTCTATAGCCGCGTTATATCTTCCACTTTCAATATTACTGTAGTGGGAATTAGAGACTATACCCGTGAAGATATCTTCTTGCGTCAAACTTTTACTCTCCCTAATATTCTTTATTCTTTTGCCTAAATTCAAAACATCATCTCCTTTCTTGCATTTGTATAGCAAATAAATGTCGTATTTTATTTATTCTTGTATAAATACGTAATACAGATCGTTAAAATAAATTGAAAACCCATTATATTGCTATTGTATCAAAAAACGTAAAAATATTATTAATGTTTTATAGTTCTATTGGAATTGGTTGTATGTACGCAAATTTCAAGCTTTCCATTACTAATGTTAAATTATATATAGTTGTACAACTTTAGAGGTCGCTCCTCTGAACATGCAGTAAAAACAAAACATTGCTGAAAATTAATAAAAAGGAGGATTTTCAAATTGAAAAAGATCGGATATATAGTGGCTATTGTATTTACTCTGTTTTTAGGTAATAGCTTAAATGCATCTGCGGAGGAAAGCTATTTTCCGGATGAAGCAGAAATAGAAGCTATGAACTTGGAGCTTAAAGCCTTAGTGGAGGAAGCGAATAAACAATTAGAGAATGGTGCAGAGAAAGTAGAAGTAACTTCTGGCAATGTCACATTATTTTTTGAAGCAAAAGAGAATAGAGTTTCTCCATTTTTGAAAGAAGGTTCAGTCTCTGCAACCTCTACTGTTGGATCCAAAAGCTATCAAGCATATGTAGCAAATACATTGGGGTTCAATTTCAGGCACGCTGTTTCTGGTACCTTCTCATGGAATAGCTCAGGTCAATTAACTGGATTGACTGCTGTTCCTGATCTTAGCGGTGCTGCATATAGCAGAACTGAAACTACCACGAAATCTGGTGTAGACGGTATACTTGGCAGAGATGCGAAAATAGCAGAAGTCTATAGCCGGGGAACATTTACACCATTAAAGTGGTCTCCAAAGTCATATTACACAACTATTATTGTAAATGTATACGGTCCGACTCAAGAATATCGAATTATGGAAGCGAAAATTGATTATTAAGGAGCTACTTTAGATGAAAAATATATTCACTCGCTTTGCAACTATATTGGTTTTAGTTTTGGCGATATTCACGGTTAATTCGGGCCTGGCTTCCGCTTCAACTGTCCATATAACGAATTTTAGTGGGAAGACAACAGAGTCAACTTCAAGTCACGTAAAAGATTATGTGCATTTTTACTCAAGTCGTGATACAATTAACGTTAAGTTTAAAGTTGACGAATTCGTAAAAACCAAAAATGTTAAAAGAGTTCATATTGATGTGCAAAAAAGTAATGGGCTCTGGTGGACAACTCAGGAATCTAAATCAGTGACGAGTACAAGCCAAATCAGCTTTAATGTCTCTGGTGGTAAGGGAGACTACCGACTTGTGATTTACGACGCTCCCGAGATGACCGGCTGGGATAAACCACCGTTTTACTATGCCAAATCTTCTATGTATTCAGGAGTTGTAACCGGTCTATAATTCTTAAAATGAGGTGTTTCCCATGATTACATTTATTATGTTTGGCGTACTCTTCGTTATTAACTTCATTATTTGTAGTTTTATAAGCCTGTTATTTGGCCAAACTAGAAAAGTCGATTGGGGAATATCATTAGTTATAAGTTTTATGGTCTCACTAACTGCTATATTTGTGCTGGGAGTCGGACCTTCGTAAATAAGTCAAAAAACACCTTCGGATGGATGTACTAGTTATCTGGTACTAAATCAAAGGTGTTTTTATTTATAATTTTTTCCTTCTTAATTTAAACAGGCGTTGCATTCAGCTTTGCTTTCTTATTTCTTTCCCACCAATCGGCCAGTTGTTGTAGAAACCCCTTCATCTTCAAAATTCCCCTTTTGTATATTGATATCAACCATAAGTAAACATGATGTACAATCGCCAAACCGCCACTACTGCCGCCACAAACCCGACCAATCGAAAGAAGAATGAACGAACGATCGACAACAGGCGGAAAACAAAAATTACAATGACAGCTGCAATCAATAACGTAAACCAATTCACATTCATCATCTCACCGGTGCTTAGTTGGCATTCTCCAACCACTCCTTTTGAAAATTTCTATACTCTTCTTCCAACCATTCAAAAAGTCGTTTCACAATAGCCCGCTGATACCTTTCCCGATGGATTTAAAATATTGTATCAATATGTATTAAAATTAATGTAGGAAGGATACAAAACGCTCCGATCAATTAGATACGATTCAAATAATTTATGGTCGATATCCAATTCGATTGTCATTGTTGTAGTATCCTTTGTTATTTGAGTTGTTAAGATAGTCCACACGTTAATTCAACACCCGATAATTTTTATGGTTTACGACTGTAAGCTCGTTTTCGATTTACAAATACTTTTGTATGTCAGCATCTACTTTCACGATGACGGAGTTTTCCCGGATCATGTCAATGACGCCTTCAAATTCCTTGTTTTTTCGATGAAACGCAATAAGAGTACCTATCTCGATGCTTTAGGGTTGTCTAGCGGAGCGTTTGCCCTTCTTTTTTTCCAAGACACACTGATTCCCCCTCTCCATAAAAAAACACCCTGAAAGAACACGATAAAACGTGTCCAATCAGGGTATTCCTGTTCCGTCTTTTAATTAGCCATATTATAACATACCAATATTCTTACTTCAATGGGAAGTTACGCGCTTGCCTGGTATCTGACTATTTTCCCCTTTTCAAAAACGGCAATGGATCCTGCTTTTGTTGGACTACAAAATTTTCGAACGGAAATGTTGATTTATAGGTTTTTAAATCATCAGCTGCATCCTCTTTACTTGGATAAGTCACTTCTTGTTCTGACGTTCCTTGCTCGCAGGAAGTGAAACGCATTCCTTTTTTTGTTCCGACAATTACGTACTCGTTCCCCATTTAATCGCTTCCTTTCTTAATTACGTTAAGACGACTATTAAATTATGTCCAAATTACTCATTTCCTTTTTGCTTCAGACCGGCAATGATAAGCAATCCATCTCTCAATACAATTGATCTTATATCCTCAATCATATCTCCAATATTTCCAAAGAAACATGCCCCTGCTTCCCATTGGAAATCCTCCGCATTCATATTTTTTTTGAAAATATACAGCTAGCAAGCAGGGTGTGTTTCTTCTTTAACCCATGGTGCTAACAATCACGACACAAGTATTCACCATTTTTAACGCGGCCATCGTCAATCAAAACACCGCATGAAGCACAAGGTTTATATCCGTCTTCAAGCAAATTTAACGCCTCCCCATACTTTTCCCTACGATGAAACAAGAAATGAAAAGGCAAATCACATAAAATCATATCGAAGATCTTATCGGGTAATTGTGGCATGATCTCCAAACAATCTCCGTGAATTAGCTGGTTGATCATTCTACTGAGCTCCTTCCTATTGGATAAAGATTTTTCGCCATTAATGTATAAACTTAAAGTACACAAAACCCATTAGCATTCCGATACCACCGAAAACCCCTAGGGTATAATATATCTTGTCAATTTTGTCGTTCCTTTTTGTATTACCAATCAGCATGCCAAATCCGCAAAGGCATAAAGCTGTAAAGATAAACACTAAAATAACCGCAATTCTTTCTATTGACTAATCCGTCCTTTCTAACTTATTAATCTGCATTGCTCCTTCTTTTTGGATAAACAGTTTTGGTAAAAAATCAACGGTAGCATCCTCTGTCTGATGTATAAGTTTTAAAAAAGACTGGGGTTGAGTTTACCTTAGTCTTTTAAATTGCTCAAATTTGAGCCTAAACAATAAACTTTAACTTGAAATTCTCATAAATGGGTTTCCAGAACACTTTTCAATAGTATTGGTGGTGGGATATTGTCTGGTCTTACTCCCCTGCACTATGTATTTCGGCAAAATCTTAAAATAAAAGTGATTATGGGATTTACCTAAATTATTGTTACTCTATTTTATGATCGCTGTTATGCGGCCTACCGACATCTCCTTCGTCTGAGCTGACAATTGGGGCTAGGATAAGACAAGAAAAGCTATAAGGGTTCCAACCTCTATCCCTTTTGGCTTTTTATGTGAGGTATTTGCTCTTTCTTTTTTCCAAGACACACAATAAAACCTCCCTTCAAAAAACACCTTCATGCAATACCTCAATTTCTTGAATGAGAACATTTTGTTTGTTCATAATCAATTCTCCTTTCAGCGATTTTATCTATATAAAAAAACGCACAAAGAAGGATGGACAGTTGTTGAGCTGTCTCCATCGCTCTTGAGCGTTTGAATAGTTGGTAATACACTTGTCCCGCCTGGGTCAAGTTCATCAGTTAGTAAATGCTTAATATGTTCCTATCATAGCATACTTGAGCAATTTAGGTGAAGCGCGATTTCAAGGTGGGATTGAAATAACTTCTTCTGATCTTCAGAATCCAATTGACGATGAAGAAACTTCTGTGAATGCTCCTTGCATAGATACGTTTCCGAACGATTTGTGTAGGTCGTAATTTTCACTTCTGCTTGATCGGTACATAGCAGGCAGTTCATTGCTTCGATGCTTTCGTTATCGTTTGGAAATGAATCGATCGGACCGTTATTTTGTAATAATTGCCCTAAATTATCAGAATGCTGAGTGCAGACGGATAAGCGGAGATCTGTCCTTTCGATATGGATCAATAATGGAGTCGCCGTTATATCACAATCTTTTATACAGCATTTTTGAATATTTATCTTTAACACTCCTCTCTTTCGAAAAGTGCTCAAATAGATATCAGGTCTGGCATAAAATGTTCAAATTGAATGAGATCCAGTGTATCCAAATTAGAATACTCCGGAACCAGTTTGAAAGACTTAAAGAAAACACACTCTATAGGTAGAAATCCCACCAAAATGTTTATATCAACAGCATCCGGGTAGGTAATAACACTACATACTCATTCTCTATGACTATTTGTAAAAGGAGACAAAAGCGATGCAAAAAAGAATCTTGTTCATTTCTGATCATGGTGACCCACTGGCAACGCTTGGCGGAGAACAGGCGGGCGGACAAAACAACTATGTTAAACAACTATCCATGGCGTTAAGTGAACGGGGGCATTCTGTAGATGTCGTCACTCATTGGGCAAACGCAGATGCTCCGAAAATTGAACATTTTGGGGAGAATTGTAGAGTCATCCGCGTCGCAGCAGGCATTAAAGGGTTTGTGGAAAAAAGCGATTTGTATAGCATGCTTCCAGATTTCTATTACGAAATGCGTGAGACTTTATCGCTTTCAACATACGATGTCATGCATACACATTATTGGCTATCGGGATTATTAGGGAGAAAAACATCGCTTGACATCGGTCTCCCTTGGCTCCATACATCCCATTCGTTATCCGTTGCAAAGCAGCAGGCAACAGGAGTTTCTGAGCCTAAGAGACGATCAGCAGAAGAACTCATTTTAGAAACTGCCGATTCAATCGTCGCTACAACAAAAACCGAACGGAAACTAATTCGTAGTGTTACTCCTGACCCGGCTCCTATCCATGTAATACCAATCGGTGTAGATGAAACATTCCAACCAGAGGATACAAATAGTAGCAAAAACACTCCTTTCTTTGTTTTTGCAGGAAGGTTGGAAGAGACGAAAGGCATCTATACATTAATAAAAGCATTTCGACTCCTATTGGAGCAAAAAGAAATCCCTCCATCTGCAAAACTGTGCATTGCAGGCGGTGACACGTATCAAATCGATCTAAAACGGAAATCGCCAAAATCCCGCAAACTGCAAAGGGCTATTAGCGGAATAGAAGATTACGTCGAGTTCATCGGACCCCGTACACAGGAAGAGCTATCAGAGCTTTTCAATAAAGCGACTGCAGTCATTGTACCTTCAACTTATGAGTCCTTCGGTATGGTTGCGGCAGAAGCCCAAGCTTGCGGCAGCCCTGTCATCGCATCGGAAGTCGGCGGATTAAAAGATGTCGTCAAAGACTTAGAAACCGGAATTCATGTTCAAAAAGAAAATCCTGCACATTTAGCAAGTGCCATGAAATTCCTTGCAATGAATAAGGATGTTGCACAGTCCTTAGGGAGAAAAGCTGCATCTCGTGCAAGGAAGGAATTTAACTGGTCGAGAATTGCAAAAAGAATGGATCAATTATATGAGGTGGTCGCTGGTGAGACACAAGCCATTCATGTTAGCAACTGATCTCGATGGTACATTTGTTGGACAAGAAGAAAATTTAGGAGCTTTGCTTGCTCATTTCGATCGTCTTCCCCACGACGTCTCCCTCGTTTATATAACAGGCAGACATCTATCTTCAGCAAAATCTTTAATTTACAGCGAAAAGCTCCCGATTCCCGATTTATTAGTAACAGATGTCGGAACGGCGATTTATCATCATGCAAACGTCGAAGACAGCCAATGGGCCGAAAGAATGTCCGAAAATTGGAGGCCCGATGAAATTATCTCGATTGCAGAAGACTTCCCATTATTAAATAGGCAAGCATTGCCAGACAATCGGCGCATTTCTTTCACTGTTCCAAAGGGCAACTCATCGTTAGTGGAGGAATTTCAGAATGCACTTGAACGGCAAGGCATCACACATACATTCATATTTAGTTCAGATCGCGACATCGACGTTCTTCCTGCGACGGCCGGAAAAGGGAAAGCATTAGAGTATATATTTTCCAACTACACTGCGAAGAACGTTCAGGCACTCATCGCTGGAGACTCCGGCAACGACATGGACATGCTTTCATTAGGCTACCCCTCCGTGATTGTCGGTAATGCACAGCCCGAACTAATCGCGATGGAAGACCACCCAAACCTCTATCGCGCCGTAGCCCACTGTGCGGGGGGCATCCTCGAAGCATGGCTGCATTTTTATGGGAAGGAAGCAGAGGTAGTACGGACATAGGGAATTGAAGGTGTTTCAGGGGAGTAACCACCAGTGTTCAGGCGGTTATCACCTATTCTACTCTTTTTTTCCACCGAACGGTCACAGTCGTCCAATTAAACCTGACAGGACGGGACAACGCCAAAAAAGCTGCCGCCCCTCTTGAAGGGCGGCAGCCAATTTCATTCAAAAAATCAATAAGCTCTCGCAAACCAGACGGTATGCTCTGCTTCTTTACCACAGCAAATGCATGTCGATTTTTCTGCAGGAGGATTGAATGGAATGTTGCGTGTTGTGAATTTCGTTTCCTCTTTCACTTTTTCCTCACAGGCATCATCTCCGCACCAGCCAGCCAAAATCCAACCAGGAATCTCACCTTTACTTGCAGAATTCTCGATATGCTTTGTTAACTCATCAAGCGTATCAATATGTGTATGAGAATGTTCTGCGCGGAATGCACGTGCTTTTTCAAGCAAGCGTGTTTGCATCGTTTGCAGTTCCTGCTCAATACGCGAAACAATTTCCGATAGATCTACCGCCATTTTTTCATCTTCGTCGCGGGCTTTCAAGAGCGCTTGGCTGTTTTCAAGGTCACGTGGTCCCAATTCAACGCGAAGCGGCACACCTTTTAATTCCCACTCATTGAATTTAAAGCCAGGCGATTGATCGGAGTCATCCAAACGGACACGGATGCCTTTTGCCTTCAGTTCAGCGAAAACTTCATCCAACTTCTCCATAATTGCCGGATTCTTTTTCCACGGACCGACAGGGATTAACACAACTTGCGTCGGTGCAATCCGTGGAGGCAGTACGAGACCTTGCTCATCGCCGTGTACCATAATAACAGAACCAATCAATCGTGTTGAAGTACCCCAAGATGTCGTATGAACGAATTCATGGCGATTTTCTTTCGTCAAAAACTTAATATCGAATGCTTCCGCAAATTTTGTTCCTAAATAGTGTGATGTTCCCGCTTGAACGGCTTTTCCATCCTTCATCATCGCTTCGATTGAGTACGTATCGACCGCACCCGCAAAGCGCTCGGATGGTGTTTTTTGTCCATCGTAAACAGGAATCGCAAGCAAGTCTTCAACAACTTCCTTATAAATATTCAACATTTGCATCGTTTCTTCACGAGCTTCTTCCTCATCAGCATGCGCTGTATGCCCTTCCTGCCAAAGGAACTCAGAAGTACGAATGAACGGCAATGTCTTCTTCTCCCAACGGAATACGTTCGCCCATTGGTTGATCAACACAGGTAGGTCGCGGTAGCTTTTAATCCAGTCAGAATACAAATGCCCAATCATCGTTTCGGAAGTTGGACGCAACGCCAAACGCTCCTCCAACTTTTCACCCGCAGCTTCTGTCACCCATGGAAGCTCAGGAGAAAATCCTTCGATATGGTCTTTCTCCTTTTGGAAGAACGACTCAGGAATTAACATCGGGAAATATGCATTGCGATGGCCAGTTTCTTTAAAGCGGCGATCCATTTCATCTTGAATATGCTCCCAAATTTCAAACCCGTCCGGTTTAAACGCAATACACCCTCGAACTGGCGTATAATCCATTAAATCCGCTTTCTGAATCGTGTCGATATACCATTTTGAAAAATCATTTTGCTGATTGCTCATCAGACTTCCTCCTCTACATTGTCTCCATATAATCCGCGATTAGCCAAAGGTTCAATTGATTTCAAAATGCAAAAAAGCGCAAAGCTGTCCCCAATAAGGACGTCTTTGCGCTGTGTAGACGTGGTACCACCTTCATTCGGCTCCTCGAATAGAAAAGCCCTCGAACGTTCAATAACGGAAACGAACCGGTCATGTTTGCATGACATCTCCGTGGTAGGGTTCGACGAAAAGCGGTGATATAGCTCTCAGCACCTCGCTATATTCTCTGTCTCACAATTTCCATCTACTTGGCCACATCGTGGATTGTATATTGCTTATAATATAGCAGAGTTTCATGAATCATACAAACCCAAGATTTTTGGGCGAATCAACCCACTGATGAAGACCTCACTTCGTCATTTCCAAATCTTCGAGACACATATGAATACCATGTTTCCTTAATATCGTAAAAAAGTGATTTACAAATATGAATTGAATACGGACAGGTTGAATCAACCTCTTTTTCAATAAAGTGAATTCCGTGTTCCTTAGCATACTGCAGCTGTTTTCGAAGCATTATGTCCAATACATCCATTTGATCATTGTCCTCTACACCGACCCACCCAAGTTCATAGCTTCTTTCCGAAAGCCCGTACATTAAGCTAAAGCCTACCACCTTTTCACCCGTTATTGCGACATAACTACACTCCTGTAGTAACCCATCGATTATGAATTGTTTCCATTTCTCAATCGGCAATTCTGCCATAGGATTACCTGTATGGGTTTCCGCATATTTTTGCTTAGAAAGTAAAACGAGGCTGGCTAAAAGCTTTGGATGATCTATGATGTCAGCAATCGGGTAGATGGATTCGTTTTCTATACTTGAAAAATAATCTGCTATAAAATGAACAATGTCCGTCTGACGTACTAATTGAAAACCGCTTCCACTTAACACATCCATTAAACTTGCAAACCGATTGTCTATTAAAAAGAAGAGCGGTTTCTGAAAAGCATTTTTTAAGTACTCGACAATCCTTTCAAGTCCTTCAGTATCTTCTTCGTACGCAATCCTTATATAAACACAAAAAGGATGGATAGAAGAAGAATGCGCAGATACAAATGCTTTCACATCGCCGCTATTCCAAAAAAGAAATGTGCCTTCATTTTGCTTGTTTGCAACACTCCTATACAAATCCCATTTCAAATCGGCGTGTTGTGCAAAAACTCGATTCACAAACGGTTCATATTGTTCCTTTTTCGGACTCGTAATGATTTGCATACTGCTCACCCTCAACCCAATATTCCACCCCATCATCGCTCCGATTCATAAACCCATAATCAATCAAAAATCGCCGGATCGTTGCGAAATCGGGATAAATTTGTTTTAATAACTCGTTTACCTCTTTCTCCATATAGATTTTGCCCATTTCAAACCGTTTCGCAATTTCTTCAGCAACTATATATTTTCTCTTTTCTTTGCTCGGAAACGTATCGAGCGGCCCGTCGACACCGAAGCGAAAATAGTTTTTCAAAACCTTTTCCCGCTCATTATCAGTTATTTGAAATTTTTCATCCATTTGGTTTCCCCCACTTACCAAGTCGTATTTAAGTTATTAGCATAAAACCCGATTGCTTTTTTATACGCTACAACATGAGGATCACTTGATGTCTCCGCAATGCATATTAATAATACTTCCATCGCTCTTTCATATTCGCCTACATTGTATAATGTCATCGCGTAAAATGTTTTGAGCGCATTGTTTTCAGGAAACTGTTCTATCCCTCTCTCCAATACTTCTTTCGATTCCGCATACTTGCCTAATGCGCGATAGGAGCTCCCAAGACCAATAAGCGCACCTATTGCATCTTGTTCTTCCAGTCCTATCTGCAATGCTCTCTCATAATAAGGAATTGCCGCAGATTCCTTTCCTAAAGCATCGAAACTCCACGCTGTTTGATAGTTCAACAGCGCATCACCCGGCGTCTCTTCAACAAGAGATGTTAATAGTTCATTGGATTTTACAAGTTCTCCTTCATTTCTAAGTTGAATTGCCTCATACAATCTGCTCATTGACAGTCCCCTTTCCTATGAAATCAATTCACAAAAACAGCCCTATGAACTTGACAAAAAAATTTACATATGCTATAATTTACAGTTACTGTTTTCCATTATATAATAAGATTCTCCTGGCCAGGGGGATCTTATTTTTGTTCTACGGGAGGAGCATATATGAAGAAGAATGAATCAAGTTTAACTTCCTTAATCGCAGCATTCGCCCGAGCATATCACAGTAAATTTGACACACCTAAAATTTTTGATGATTTCATTGCAAAAGATTTAATTACCGAAAAAGAATTCGCGAATATTCGCGAAAACATGATCCAAGGTATTCAATTCTTCAATAAAGATATTGCGAAGAAATATCAGGATCATCCGGATGAAATTTTAAAATGGGTAACCCAAGTTCAGCTATCACCCACTCCTCTGTCACGTGCAGCCTATTGCGAAAATGTATTGCTCAATGAAATCTCTTTAGGTGCAAAACAGTATGTTATTTTAGGAGCGGGGTTAGATACCTTTTGTTTTCGACATCCAAAATTAGAACAAAGTATAGAAATATTTGAAGTAGATTATTTAGCTACACAAGAATTTAAAAAGCAAAGACTGTCATATGCCGAATACCCAATTCCCAAACATCTTCATTTTGTTTCTATGGATTTTACGAAAGATTTTACTGTTCAACCTCTTGTTGAAGCAGGTTTTAAGCCGAACAAAAAAACATTCTACAGTTTTTTAGGTGTCTCCTATTATTTAACAAAAGAAGAAAATTCAAACTTGGTAAATCAATTGTTTACAGAAGTTCCATCAGGGAGTTCAATCGTTTTTGATTATGCAGATGACAACCTTTTTAAAGAAAAAGGTAGATCTAATCGAGTTCAAAATATGGTTCAAATGGCTTCAGCTAGTGGCGAGCCAATGAAATCCTGCTTTACCTATAATGAAATAGAGAAAATGTTAGAAAATGCAGGTTTACTCATTTACGAATATTTGTCGCCTGATACCATTAACAATGAATTTTTCCAAGAGAGATCCGATTACTTGTCCGCATTCGAAACGATTCATTATATCCACGCGGTCAAAAAATAATATGGCACCTCTCAATCCGTCATAGATTGAGAGGTTTTTCATAAATATTTAGATCTCCCAACGCGCATAAGCATTTTCCCTATCCATTCAGCTCTTGAAAATGCTTCTGCGTCAAATTCGCAAGATCCAATTCATTCTCCACTATTTTGTTTTTCAGAAGTCTAAAATCCTCCCAAGATTGCATATATTCCTCTTTGGTTATGTGTCCATTTTGCAATGCCTCTTCCAATTCATCCGCATCTTTTTCAATGACTTCGCCGGTAGGCAGTACGATCAAATCAAGGAACATGTCATCCATCCAAGGCCCATTCGTTTCGCAATAGCCATTTTCACTGCATATATCGATGTACCATTGTACGATTTCATTGTCTCCATTAAAAACTGTCGTCACTGAATAGCGCTTTCCGGTAGGAAAATGCTGCATCCAGCTAAATCCTTCGTCTGCTATGCATACCGACTTCCCCTCATACGTCTTATGTAAAGGTGCTGACACTGTATGCATCCGAAAAAGCGTAACATATCCTTCATATTCAGGGCTTACAATATACCGCTCCACATAGCTCCTTTTCAAAATCCGTTTCCAATCATATCGGCTGCCGTATTTTCTCTTTAACATTCCGTTCTCCTTCCTACTTCGGCCTAGCGCTATAAGGTTGCAATTGTCCGATGATTTGCGATTTTCCTCCGTGAACAATTTGATCGATGACACCGCCTGAAATTTCATCATGCGTCAGCCATCTGGCCGTATCTCCCTCTAAAATAAAACCCAAATACACTTCTTCATAAAGGCAATTTGTAGAGACTTGAATCTCTTCATCCTCAAAATACCTCCTACTACCTTTCACATGGACAAGTCGGAAGGAATTAGCTTCTTTATTAAGTTGGCATACTTGCTCTAACGCATTGGTATTCGGCATCCAGTTGACAATTATCTGAAATGGCCCCCGCGCATTTATGGCCTCCTTCACTTTTGTGAAAAGCAGATCGGTATTGTAATCAGCTTGAATCGGAAAAATCGACTCTGGCGGGCATCCGTTTTTAAGTAATTGTAACTTTGCATAATTTCTTCCGACAACAGAAACAGCAAATCCTTCTTTCGCCAAAAAGCGGCTCACTCCCGCCAACATGCCAGAGCCGCCGATGACAAGTGCATGCTTTTTACTCATCATTTCTCTCCTTTCTACTCAAATAATCCTTCGCCATATAATAAGCACTCACTGTAAAAAACTGCGTAATCTCTTTCTTTTGAATCAATTCTGGTATACGGCTAAAAGGAAAAAGTCGAACTTCCAATCTCTCTGTCTCATCCAATTCTTGTTCATACCGTTTTTTTGCATTATTGATTAAAAACATAGCCACTTTATTTGTTTGTGTAGCCGGATTTACCATAAATTCGCCTAATGGAATCGGCGGTTCATTAGATAAATATCCGGTCTCTTCTCTAACCTCCCGAATGATGGCATCTTCATATGTTTCCCCTTCTTCTATCTTGCCAGCAGGCACTTCAATGTAAAAACCATTACCCGGATGGCGATACTGCTCGACAAGAACAATCTGTCCATCTTCCGTCATCACAACCGCATTTACCCAATCCGCATACTCATTGACATAGTAATCTTGAATGATTGTTCCGTCTTCCATTTGGCAAGTATCATTTCTCAAATTTCCAAATGGCGTTTTAAAATGATATTTCGAATCAAGCACTTTCCATTTCATATAAAGTCTCCTTTACAATATCTTTTATGGTACATGCATCATTAGAGAGCTCGCTTCTGTTTTCGCCGATAAACAAATTGCCATACACGAAAAGATATCCAACCAAGCAGCGGAAATAAATTCGCCATATACAAGTGCTGTCTATTCGCGAAAATCAAAAAGAACACTCCCGCCAAAAAAGTCGGTACCATAATTGCAACCCACATTCGGACTTCCTTATTTTTAAAGCTAAGCTCAAAACGATCATCCATACGACCTTCCCCCCCTTTATCGAAGGACGCCAAATATTTCACTGATTTCTATCACTTCCGAATTTTAAAACTACCTATATCATACAACATTCCGAACAGATTGCATGCATCGATTCATCATTCGAAGCATATGGACGACTTGGCATAATCCGTATATCTGCTATAGTAAATGTATTATAGTTGGATGGAGGAAACAATTTATGATGAATTTACCAAACTGTCCCGAATGCAATTCAGAATATACATATGAAGATGGCAATCTTTTTGTTTGCCCGGAATGTGCACATGAATGGATGATTGGTGCAGAGACTGAGGAATCAGAGGAGAAAGTCGTCAAAGATGCAAATGGCAATGTACTAACTGACGGTGATACAGTTTCTGTCATTAAGGATTTGAAAATAAAAGGTAGTTCATCTATCGTCAAAATGGGAACAAAAGTGAAAAATATCCGTCTCGTCGAGGGTGATCATGATATTGATTGTAAAATCGAAGGATTCGGCGCTATGCAACTGAAATCGGAGTTTGTAAAAAAGATCTAGGCATTTAAATTAAAAAGGGAAACCAAAATAACGGTTTCCCTTTTTTCGATATTATACTACTTTCATGGCGTTATCACTAGTCGCTTATACTACGCTGCTTTCCTTTTTCGCTTGGACCAATTGCCCGCCACCAGCTTTTAAATATTTCTCAATGCCTTCTGCTGCTCGGTAGCCCAATGCTCCAATTGTGGCTGTCGGATGATGCCCGCCAAATTGTGGGAAAGCGGATCCGCCGACAACGAAAATATTTTCAGCATCCCACATTTGCAAGTAGTTATTTACAGCGGAAGTTGCTGGATCAGACCCCATGATAACTCCTCCTGCATAATGCCCACCATCGTATATATGATCGAATTCATGCGGCACTTCGTCCTCATCGATTATGTCAGCACCCATCTTCTCCATGATTTCACGACATTTCTCAATTCCGAACTTGGCAATATTTCGATCTTGATCTGTGTATTTGTTCGTTACACGCAAAAGTGGATCGCCGAAATCGTCTTTGTAGGTCGGATCTAAGTCAAGGTAGTTATGCCACCAAGACATAATATTCGGAGTATACCAAACAACGAGATTCCGATAAGCGTAATGAATGGAATTCTTCTTGAACTCCGCACCCCATTTTGGCGTTCCTTTAGGTACGTGGTTGCTCGAAATGGCCGCCTCTCCGTACTGCCTCATTTCAATTCCTCCACCGCCAATGAAGTCCAAGTCCTTATGGTCAAAGTTATCAGCTGCAAAGTCGCTCAGCGTTCCGCCTAACGCTCCAGCGCCAGCATAATAATTAAATTTCCGATCTTCAAAATACCCTCTTGCGCCAAGGAATGTAATATCGAATTGACCATTAAAATTTCTTCCAATGACACCTGTCCTCGTTTTTGGGTCATATTGCTCGCCAATTCCCGATAGCATCAATAACCGATTGTTGGTAAACGTAAATGCTGCCAATACGACTACATCTGCAGGCTGCTCGTACTCCTGGCCTGTCAATGTATCGACATACATTACACCTGTTGCTTTTCCACCTTTATATAATACACGGCGGACGTATGCCCCGACTCTCGCTTCAAAGTTCCCAGTCTTCATCGCTGTCGGTAGAACTGTCACTAATGGATCGGACTTAGCGCCGAAATCACATCCGTATTGCGTGCAATAAGAGCAGTACATACATCCATTCATTTGCTCGCCGTCAGGATTCGTGTAGGCTTGAGACAAATTGCCGGATGCGACTTGAAATGGATGATACCCTAATTCTTTTGCCGCTTTTTTGAATAGCTTAATCGGTGGAGATTCTAACATCGGCGGATTAGGATAATCACTAGAACGCGGAGCTCCTAACGGGTCAGGTTCACCCGAAATACCAGCCGTTTTTTCCCACTTATCATAGTACTTTTCCATTTCATCATATGTGATGCCCCAGTCTTGAATGGTCATGCCTTCCGGGATTTTCTCTTTACCATACCGATCGATCGTCATGCTGCGAATTTCAAAATCATATGGACGCCAACGGTATGTCGACCCAGCCCAGTGTACACTGCCACCGCCTAAGTCCGTACCCACCATCATTTCTTGACGGGTCCGAACAGGCAGTGCCACTTCGTCAATATTATTACGTGAAGTAATCGTTTCAGAAGAAAGATTCTGCATCATTTCGTATCGGTTCGTGTAGCGCAGCTCGTCTTTTACTCCTATGTAATCCTCGCGCACTTGGTTTTTCCCGCGTTCCAATCCAACCACCTTATAGCCCGCTTTCGAAAGTTCAGCTGCCACTACACCACCGGCCCAACCAGTTCCAACAATTACTACATCTACTTTATCTAATTTAATTGCCACGCCCAATGACCTCCTTTAATGACCTTGATAATCTCGCAAGCTTTTTTGTTCCAATAGAATGAACTCCTCCGGCTCGATTTGCGCCATATAACTCGCTCGCGGTCCAGGGTATTCTTTCATTTTCCAGCCCATCATATCTTTGTTTCCTCCATAAACCGGATCAGCGTAAGCACCTTCAAGTGTTGTTTGACGAAGCAAATTGAAAAAGTTTTGTGAACCGACACCTTTCAGCTCGACTTTGCCCTCATCAAACATCCGCATTACTTCGTCTTGCTGTTCAGGACTTGCCTCGACAAAACTCGTTCCAAATTCTCTCTGTGCTACGTTGTCCATTTCCCGAAGCCCTAAGATGAAGATTTCTCCCCGGTTCATTCTTGTCTGGTATCGAGGAGTTGGAGTAGGGTTTTGCACTTCTGCATTCGGCCCTTGTCTATCCTGATTGTCCGTATTATTATGTCTGCCTGCGTCTTCCATACTTAGAAGAAATGGCCCTTTCATATATTCTTTCGCATTCATACCCCATTCACTGTTCAATTGTTTATCAATGAAAAAAGGGACACCAAGCTCGATTGCACCTGGACCTAAATCATCGCTCGGCAATATTCGCTCAGTAGCGGCCGATAGTATGTCAAAATCTTCTACACGTGTGAAGAACACGCGTGCATCTTGCAAATAGCCACTATCCTGTTTGCCGGCCTGCTTGACATTTTCAGGATTTTTTTGAAGTTGATTCGTCAGTAAACTACCGAATAATCCTCCACCAACTACACCGCCTGCAACAAGTCCAGTATTTTTTATAAACGTTCGGCGGCTCATTCCTTTTTTCTCGTTCACATCCGTTGGTTGATCAGCCATTTTGCACTCCTCCTTCTTTACTAACCGCTTACCTTCCATGTTTACCCTCTGTATATTGATTTATTCACTATTTTTTGTTTCTTTACAATAAAAATCGTCGTTTAATAGGGAAGCGAGTCGAAAACCGCGATGGGGGTAGGCGAAGTGAGTGAAAAATTTGAAGCTGTCTTGACATTGATTAGAGTGCAACATTGCATGCGGATGTAAAGAATCGCTAACATTATGCTGAATGCCTATGTGATGTCGACACTCTGATATGTATCAATATCTTCTTCCTTGCGAATGCAGCTCTAAAGCTCGTTACCGATGAATTTTCAAATCTCATTGGTAGACGAAAAAGCCGATTCCCGCTCGTTCATGTATTATGGATGAGTAATTCCATTAAAAAACCAGCCCGGATATGACATTACGGGCTGGCATCACTAAAATAGTTATTTAATTTGATTTGCGTTTTATCCCCCTGACTTTATTGCTGGTGGACAGCGGCTGTATCATTCGAAAGACCGGCATGAAGGGCCGTTTTAATGCGATTCATTGCTCATTCAGTTGATGGCAGCTAGCTCGTTTTGCTTTTTGATTACAATTTAAATTGCAAGACGTGGCGATTAAGCTCCTCGGCATATTTTGCAAGCTCCTCTGAACTATTTGCCACTTCTTCCATCGAACTATTCGTCTGTTGGGCTGATGCGGATGTTTGTTCAACGCCTGCAGATGTTTCCTCTGTGATAGCTGCAATTTCCTCCACAGATCTGCGCATTTCCCGACTTCGTGATACCATTTCCGACAAATTACTTGAAATCGTCGTAATATGAGCAGTCACTTCTGTCACTGCGTCATTAATATCGTTAAACGTTTGACTCGTTTGGGTAATTTGCTCCGTTCCTTTTTGTACTTCTTCATATCCATCCAATAAAGCAGCTGCTACAGAACTGGATTCAGCTCTGCACGGACAAGCTGACCTACTTCATCCTTAGCATGTGTTTTCATGTTTTCGCCGCTTAAGTCGCCTTTTGCAATTTCCAACATGCGATTCATTACCATTTTAATTGGTTTTGTAATTTGATCGGCTGTAAAAAGTGCCGCAGCGATACTTATAAGGATTAAAAGGGCAGTAACCACACTTACAATTTTAAGTGTCAGTTCACCACTAGCCAGAATCTCCTCTTCCGCAGCATTAATATTTTCTTCAAAATCTGCAGCCAATTTTTCATAGCCTGACATAATCTCACGAACCATTGGCGTTGACTGCTCTAAGTTTCTGAGCGCTTCCTCTTGATTGCCCTTGTCATACTCAGCAAATACATCTTCTGAAATGAGTGTCCTCCAAGCAACAGTTTTACTGATCAGCTGATCAAACTCCTCTGTTTCCTGTATCGCCCGTATCACTTCTTCATTTTGCATTCCATTTTTACTGAACTCATTGAATCGATCCTTATAATCTCCTCCATACAAAATATATCCTCTTGCCGCCGCAATACGGTTAGCCATAGACAATGCCAGTTGCTCATGTGCAATTAATAAAGGCAGCTCTTTCTCTACTATATTCTTTGCTTCATTGTTACTTTTCACCATTACTGAAATATTATAAGCGCCGTATATAAGCACTAATATAATCACCAACGCGAAAGCAAGTAGCAGCTTTCTTTTAATGCTTTTGAACATATTCTACATCTCTCCTATCATTTTTGAATAGCGAACACGTAACACGGTAATTTATATCGACCGAAAGGACCATATATAAAATAATTAATTATTCATGGTTATATCCATCTTTATAATCATTTTAATAATGGAATTGTTATAATGGGTATTTGTTGAACACTGTTCACAGTAGAGGTTGTTTTTCTTGAACATCGAATTTCTTTATACTACTCCTCTATTTTGTTATACTTTAAATAGAACAAACTGGAGGGAGATTTATGAAAAAAGCCATTCTATTTTTTTGCTTATTAGCAAGCATAATTTTTATAGTTGCAGGATGTAGCAAAAAGGATGTTGATTCGAAAACTGATCAGAAAGGATTAGATGCATTGGAAGCAATTGAAGGCGTTTGGAACGGCACGATCAATATACCGAATCAGCCGCTACCAATCATTTTAAAATTCACGGAGGACAAAGGAATGCTCAGCATTCCTGTACAAGGATTAGACAACTTTCCACTATCCAACGTGGACTTAGAGGATGCGGATTTAAAATTTGGTGCAACGATTCAAGGACAGCGCATCACTTTTGACGGCAAAGTAGAAAATGATAAAATTTCGGGAACCTTTACTCAAATGGGGCAATCTTTTCCTTTTGAATTAGTGAGGGGTAGTGTGGAAGAAACCCCTGATTCAGGGGATGCTGTCGAAGTACAACTCGAAGATGGCATGATGTCAGGTCTTTTAGAAATGCCTAAAGGCGATGGTCCGTTTCCACTAGTGGTAATTATTGCAGGATCCGGTCCGACAGATCGCAACGGGAACTCTCCTTTGATTCCCGGTAAAAACAATAGCTTGAAAATGCTTGCTGAACAGTTGGCGGATAACGGCATTGTAAGTATCCGATATGATAAACGAATGATTGGCGAGAATGCTAAGTTAGGCGGAAAAGAAGAGGATTTACGATTTGATGATTATATCGAGGATGCAGCTGCATGGGTGAACTTTGCTAAAGCAGACGATCGTTTTTCGAAGGTCGGAATTATCGGTCATAGCGAAGGTTCTTTAATTGGAATGGTGGCAGCTGAAAAAACGGATGCAGATATGTTCATTTCCATTGCAGGGCCGGGAAGGCCAATTAATGAAGTGTTATTGGAGCAACTTGAACAACAGCTCCCTGTAAACTTATTGAAAGAGTCGGATGATATATTAATACAATTGAAGCAAGGCGAGCAAGTAAAAACGGTCAGCACCGAATTGCAAAGTATATTCCGCCCTTCTGTCCAGCCGTATTTAATTTCGTGGTTGAAATATGATCCAGCGAAAGAAATCCAAAAAATTAAGGCACCTGTACTTATTATTAATGGAACGAGGGACGTGCAAGTACCTGCCACTGATGCTGAACGTCTTCACAACGCCAAAGAGGACTCGGTACTAGCCATTATACAAAACATGAATCATGTATTGAAAGAAGCCCCCGAAGATCGAGAAGGAAATATGGCAACATATATGGATCCAGATCTTCCATTAGCCGAAGGACTGATGGAAGAGATTTTGAGCTTTTTGAAAAAATAAAACCAATAAAAGAGTGAGCCTTCCAACAGATTCAGAGGAAGGCTCACTTTTACTTTTAATGCAATTTTACTCGTTGAAGCCTAAGGGCATTTAGTACGACCGATACTGAGCTAAATGCCATTGCAGCACCCGCAACCCATGGAGCCAATAATCCGAATGCAGCAACCGGAATACCAATCGTGTTGTAGAAAAACGCGAAAAACAAGTTTTGCTTAATATTGCGCATCGTTTTTCTGCTCATAATGAAAGCGTCGGCAACACTATTTAAATCGCCACGCATTAATGTAATGTCAGCCGCTTCAATTGCAATATCCGTTCCAGTTCCGATCGCCATTCCAATATCTGCAACAGCGAGTGCTGGAGCGTCGTTAATGCCGTCCCCAACCATTGCGACTTTCTTTCCTTGCGCTTGCAATTTCTTAATTTGATCGCTTTTCTGGTCAGGAAGCACTTCTGCAATAATATGCGTCAAGCCGACTTGGCGCCCGATTGCTTCCGCAGTTTTCTGATTGTCTCCCGTCAACATGATGACGTCAAGACCAAGCTCCTGCAATCGTTGAATCGCCTCTTTGGACGTTTCTTTCACGGTATCTGCAACGGCTACGACACCCGCAAGCTTCCCATCGATTGCGATGAGCATCGCCGTTTTTCCTTCGTTCTCCATTTTCTCCATGGTCGCTTCGATATTATCAAGTGCAATGTCCCGGCTTCGCATTAGTTTCCGGGTACCGGCAAGCACATGCTTACCAGCAACTTCCGCTTCAATTCCGTAACCAGGAAGCGCTTTAAAGGCATCCACTTCAACCAATTCAACGCCTTTTTCTTTGACACCTGTAACAATTGCCTGTGCCAATGGATGCTCTGATTGATTCTCAGCAGACGCGACCAATTGCAAAACTTCCGCATCCGCAAAGCCCTCAGCAACGATTGTATCTGTCAATGCGGGTTGACCTTTTGTAACTGTTCCCGTCTTATCCAACACGACCGTGTCAATGGAATGAGTATTTTCAAGGTGCTCGCCGCCTTTAAAGAGTAAGCCCATCTCAGCCGCTCTACCTGAACCCGCCATGATTGACGTCGGTGTCGCTAAACCGAGCGCACACGGACATGCGATGACAAGAATCGAGATAGTCGGGATGAGTGAAGATCTGAAATCGCCAGGCGTGACGACAAAATACCAGATGAAAAACGTCAAAATCGCAATTCCGACAACAATCGGTACGAAAATACCCGAGATTTTATCCGCCAACCGTTGGATTTCCGCTTTGGAGCCTTGTGCTTCCTCAACGACTTTCACAATTTGTGATAGTGCGCTATCTTTTCCGACTTTCGTCGCTTTAATTTGCAAAGATCCATTTTTATTGATGGTCGCGCCAATGACTGAGTTTCCGGGAACTTTATCGACAGGAATACTTTCTCCCGTAATCATCGATTCATCGATCGCCGATTGTCCTGAAATAATTTCTCCATCAACTGGAATTTTTTCTCCCGGCTTCACAAGAATAATATCTCCTGCCACCACTTCTTCGATTGGCACTTCTTGTTCGACGCCATCTTTTAAGACACGAGCTGTTTTCGCTTGTAATCCAAGCAGTTTTTGAATGGCTTGGCTCGTTTTCCCTTTTGCTCTCACTTCGAACAATTTACCAAGTACGATGAGCGTAATAATGACCGCAGATGCTTCAAAATACAATTCTGGTTCTCCGACGCTCCCCGCATTCATCCATTCAAACGTTAAATAGAGACTGTAGAAATAAGCTGCACTTGTACCTAATGCCACTAAAACATCCATATTAGCGCTTTTATTTCTCAATGCTATAAAGGCACCTTTGTAAAACTGTGCCCCTACGATGAACTGGACAGGCGTTGCAAAAGCGAGCTGCACCCAAGGATTCATGAGAAATTCGGGTAAGTAGAGGAACGATAGAAACTCAAAATGCGCTACCATCGTCCATAATAGCGGAAGCGTCAAAATCGCCGATAAAATGAATTTCCGGTATTGCTTTTTAATCTCTTGCTCTTTATGATCCAACTTTTCCTTGCCATCGCTTTTGGGAATCAATTCATAACCCATTTTCTTCACATTGGCGATCATTTCGTTCGGACTCGTTTGCCCGCCATCATAATCGACAGTGAGCGTTTCAAGAGCGAAATTGACCGTTGCTTTTGAAACACCATCCATTTTATTAATGCGCTTTTCGATTTTCATAGCACACGCCGCACACGTCATGCCAGAAATATCAAACTCTGCTTTATCTTGAATAACGCCATACCCCAACTTCTCGATTCGAGCGGTAAAGTCATCGACATTCGTTTTTTCAGGGTCGTAAACAATCGTCGAGTTCTCCAAAGCGAAGTTGACATTCGCCTTTTCAACGCCCTCAATTTTAGATAACCCTTTTTCTATACGGTTTGCACATGCCGCACATGTCATCCCGTTTATCTTAAGTGTTTTTTCTATAGTTGCCATTTATATCCCTCCAATACTATGCAGGGGTATATTTTTTTGAAAAAAGAAGGATTATACAGGTAACGTATAATCACTTCTACATTCGCTTTATACCCCTACATGGTGTAAGCGAAAGCGTATTTACTCCTAATTAAGCAACTTCGTAGCCTTGATCTTCAATTGTTTCTTTGATTTGTTTTAAGGTCGTTTCGTTATCAAATTCAACTGTTACTTCATTATTCGCAAGATCTACTTTTACTGATGAAACACCTTTCAGTTCACCGACACTTGACTCGATTGAATTAACGCAATGACCGCAAGACATGCCTTCAACTTTTAAAACTTCTTTCATGATGTAAAACCTCCTGTTTTGTTGTTAGTTACAATATAATATACCCCATACCAGTATGTCAAGTGGATAGAAGCAATTATTTTGTCATTGTTCTCATGACACTCATAAGCTCCTGTATGGCCGCCTCGCCATCTTGTCCTTTAATGGCATTGACGACACAGTGGTGTGTATGGTCTTCCAATAAAGCTAATGAAACCTTGTTCATTGCTGATTGAATCGCACTTATCTGATGTAGGATATCTACACAATAGCGATCGTTTTCAATCATTTGATGAACGCCCCTCACTTGTCCTTCAATTCGTTTTAATCGATTTAGCAACTGTTGTTTATTCGGTTGGACAGTCTTTTTTGTCGTTTCTGACATATTATCACTCCTCAGAGTTTTGTATACC
This sequence comes from Sporosarcina sp. USHLN248, assembly GCF_037144575.1. Taxonomy (NCBI): domain Bacteria; kingdom Bacillati; phylum Bacillota; class Bacilli; order Caryophanales; family Caryophanaceae; genus Sporosarcina; species Sporosarcina sp. USHLN248. Next base: position 42,827 of record NZ_JBBCZC010000012.1, on the reverse strand, counting down.
CCGTACCCCTATAGTAACATCTATAGCAAGGAAGAGCAATTATAATGTTTCGACTGACAGGAAGAAGCAAACATTCTAGACCGCCAACAGCTTTTTTATTTCCTCTTCGTTCCGCTCAAATCCTATTATTACTTTCGGTTTGCCTCCAAAACCTAAAAACGTTTTTTTCTTAAATACGAAAGCTGGCACGACCCGAGAGCCACTTACTTTAATAAGCTCTTTCTCTTTTTCCGGTTCTATCGATAAATCATAACCGACATACGGAATATTGTGTTCGGCAAGAAATGCTTTTGCTTCTTGGCAATCCGAGCAGGTCGGCCGTGTATAAAGTTCAAATTGAACATTCTTCATAAGTCGCCACCGTTGCCAAAACCTTATAAAACACTATAAAGCCTGTTTGATTCTTGCTTCATCCTGTCCGATTTTGCCGAAGCTACTTTCGTTTGGTCTAACAGTCCACAAGCGTTAATTCGGGTACAACGGACCCTACACATTAACAGTGTCTTGTTGGTGACTAAACTGTTAATCCTTCGTAGCTTGCCAAATTTAACGATGCATTTCTATCCCGATCCAACTTCAATCCACATTCACATGAAAACACACGATCAGCCAGTTTCAGGTCCTTTTTAATCGTTCCACATGATGAACACTTTTTGGAAGACGGGTAAAAACGATCCGCTTTAGTGAAGCCAATTCCATATTTTTCGCACTTATATTCCATTTGGCGAATGAACTCATGGAATTTTTGGTCTCCAATTGCTTTTGAAAGATGGCGATTTTTCAACATGCCACTCACATTCAAGTCCTCCACCACAACTTTGCTTGGTTTGGTTTTCACGATAGCGTTCGTTGCCTGGTGGATATGATTGTTTCGGATATTCGATAATCGCCTGTGTAGGTGTTGTATCTGCTTTTCAAGTTTTATAATGTTGCTCGTTTTGACGAAACGGTCTCCCTCCTTATTCATTTCGTATTTGCGCGATACGCTTCGTTGCAACCTACGCAAGCGTTTCCCGGTCTTTCTTATTTCTTCCGTTTTATTGATATTCTTGAATACTTGACCATTGGAACAAACAGCCAACTCTTTAATCCCTAAGTCAATTCCAATGATTTCATCCGTTAGTTCAGGCTGTTCAAATTCCTGTTCAATCCCCACGGAAAAATACCAATATTTACTGTCAAAACTAATTCTCGGATTGGTGTAGGAAACACCCATCGGAATCTGCTCACTTGTTTTGATCCAACCTACTTTTTCAATCAACACAAGGTTCTTTTTTACCTTCAATTTAGCGGTATCATTATAAAATGATGGTTTGGATTTCTTCCGACTTTTAAACTTTGGAAACTTTGCCTTTCCTTGAAAAAAACGTTGATAGGCATTGCAAGCATCCTTTATCGCTTGTTTGGTAACATTGTTTGAAACCTCATATAACCAATTAAATGCTTCTGTTTGCTTCAATTCCGTCAGTTCTTTTCGTAAAATGGTATTGGGAATAAACTTGTTTCCCTGCTCGAAGTTTTCCAGTTGTCTGTTTAACGCCCAATTATATGCCCATCTGGCAGTACCTACAGACTTCCATAACTGTTCTTCCTGTTCTCTAGTCGGTCGGAGTCTGATTTTCTTCGCTAGAATCATTCTCTAACAACTCCTTGATCATCTTCTTGGCTTTGTTTGTCTTTCCAAATCATCTTTTTGTTTCTGCGAACTAACCCTGCAATAACCTATTACCACTTTATTCAGTTGTCTTTCATCATTGATGCCTAAGAAGTGATGGAGTTGTCCTTGCGAGTAAAATCGGTAACTGCTTTCTAAAACATGATGTGGCTTGATAACCCCCGCTTATCCCAATTTCGTAATGTCTGACGCGTTTTCCCAATCAATTCAGCGAATTCGCCTATTGAATAATACTTCATTCACTACCACTTTTAATTTCATTATACGGAAAATTATAATAAGGTTAAAAGGTTTTATATTCTTTCGTAACCTTATGTCGACTGTTATTACCCTCCCTTATTATGAGGACACATATCGAAAAGAATTCATTTTACCTCAAGAACATATGAGTACAGAGAAACTTTGCCATTGAATTGAAATTCTGCCCAAAGTTTGTACTTGCCTGCTTCCGTCAAGACCGTATCAAATTGCGTTTGATCAGCTGAAACCGGATGGACATGGATAAATTTTTCGGCATTCTCATCTAAAATGACGACGTGCCCTAATGCACCTAAGTACCGTTCAGGCTTTTCGCCTTTTGTATCAAATTGCAATGAAATGTCTTGGCCTGCTTCAAATGTATTTTCGTTTAATTCAACAGTATGACCGTCAACAGTTTGTAATAGATCTTTACCGACAGACAAGTTATTTGAAGCTTGACTATGATGGCTGTGCCCTACATGTAGCTTAATTGGTGAAATAGCATAGGGCAGATTTTCGGGTGTAATATCTACGAATACTTTGTATTCATTATCCGCCAGCTCCTTTTCCAACGTATAAATGCCAGCATCTATTTTTTCAGGATGAACATGATAAAACTCTTGTAAATCTGCACTTACGATAATGAGATGCATCTCTTTTTCGTGAGAGGTCCCTAATTCAGGCGCATTGCCATTCTTGTCTTTCAATTCGATTGTAATCACACCATCTTTATATGTGACATTGACTGTCACTTCACTTTCTCCTTGAACATTGTGGTGATGGTGATGTTCAGCATGATGATCCATCAAAATTTCCTCCTTTTTTTATCTACTTATATACTTCCCCTCTAACATTATTTAATACTATATAGGGGTATATAGTTTACAAAAATATATACCCTTCATTTCTCCCCGTCAATCATTCGAAGTGGAATTGCACAACATCAATAAGTTTATAACTCATAACGTTTTCTCTTGTTTTGCTGAGCGTACAAGTAGAAGCGCTAATATCGCACCTGCAAAAGCCACCATACCAGACCAGAAAAATGCTTGGTGGAAGCCCTCGTTCAAAGCAACGATCGAGTCACCTGCGATACTGGAGGACGTTGTTGCAGCTGCAATGACAACCATAATGGCTAGGCTAATCGCCGCACCGACCTGGGAGGTAGTATTGTAGATGCCCGATACCAACCCTGATTCTTCCGGCTTGGCACCTTCTATCGCCGCCTTTTGAGCCGGGATATAGGCTAGTCCTCTACCAATAGAGCCCAGTACTAAAGCAAGTAGGAGGTTAGCCAAATAAGTTCCATTCACAGGCGTGTCGAAGGCAAGCAAGAGCATGGAACCTCCAAGTGCAAGAAACCCAACAAATAGAACGACTTTTAATCCAAATTTCTCAACCAATTTTCCAGCTATAAAAATCATTGTAATCGCTATAATTATCGGTACCGGAATTAAGGCCATACCCGCTTTTAAGGGAGAGTATTTCAATACCTGCTGCAAGTACAACATAATGAAATAATTGAATGGCATCCACATTCCATTCAGCAAAATAAGCGCAATATTCCCCGCGGCCAAGTTGGGAATTTTAAAAGTGCGTAACGGCAAAAGCGGCTCGCTTTTCTTTGCTTGAATAAAAATAAATAAAATGAATAACAAGATCCCAAGAAGCAATGTCCATATAGTGGCAGGTGAACTCCAGCCATGTTGTTCCGCAGTTACGATGCCGTATACGAGCAGGACGATAGAAGCCGTAACGGAAATAGCACCGGTATAATCGATGCTGCCAGTTCTACGTACGCTTTTCTTCAGAAGCCCTGGAGTCAAGAGTAAGATCAGAATGCCGATGGGTACGTAAATCAGAAACGTCCATCGCCAGCCCAGCCACTCCGTAATAATGCCTCCGAGGAATACGCCGGCAAATCCTCCTGCCGCACCGGAAAGCCCCCAGAACGCAAGCGCCTTATTCATTTCCTTCGGGTTTGCGGCAAACAGTGTCATTACAATAGACATTGCCGCCGGTGTAATTAGTGCGGAACCAGCACCCTGAAAGGCACGTGCGACGTTTAGCACCGAATCATTCCAAGCGAATCCTGCAAGTAAGGATGCCAAGGTTAAGATTGAATACCCCCACATAAATATGCGCCGTTGGCCGAACAAATCGCTAAACTTGCCTCCCAATAGCAAAAGTCCTCCAAAAAAAATAATATAGGCGTTCACCACCCATTGTAAACTTACCTGCGTATAGCCAAGCCCTTCTTTGATTGCCGGCAGGGCAACTTGCATGATCGTTCCATCCATCGTAGTCATGGTAAACGCGGTGCACAATAAAACAAGTGCTTTCCAACGGTTTGGGTCTGGTCGCGAAATTGTCTGCGTTGGGGTAGACATATTGATAAAACCTCCTATACTGTTCAATTGAATAATGCCCCAAACACTCCCATTTATACGACATGGGGGTATTAATGTTGTGAAAAATATACCCGCTAATCCATTTGTAAAGTGGAATAGTAGGTTGACCACATCATAGTATACCCCCGTACTGTATGTAAAGTGTTTTGTCTCATCTTCAAAAAAATAGTGACCGGAGCATGGCTGCCGCCGGTCACGAACTGTCTTAATGATGGTGATGATGATGTCCTCCTGACACTTCAGGCTTCATTTGACATAAAATTGAATCGTCATGCTGATGGGCAGACGTTTCCAATTGAATCGTCACATGATGAATGTTTTCATGCAATAAATCATGCTCAATGCTCCGAAGCAATTGCTCACTTTGCCCGATTGTCATTTGTTCATCCACAACAGCGTGGCAAGATAATGCGTTCAGTCCGCTCGTAATAGACCAGACATGCAAATCATGAACGCTGTGCACTCCTTCAGCATTCCGGATTGTATTAATTATATCGTTCATTTTGACATTTTGAGGCACGCCTTCCATCAATACATGCAAACCGGATTTCGATACAAAATAACCGCTTCGCAAAACAAGCACGGCAACGATGACACTTGCCAATGGATCAGCCCAGCCCCAGCCGAAAAACATCATGAGCAACGCCGCTGCAATCGCTCCAATTGAACCCAACATATCGCTCATAACATGCAAATAAGCACCTTTCATGTTCAGGTTCTCTTCCACATCACCGCCGCGCATCATAATCCAAGCCACTAAAATATTGACTGCTAATCCGATGCTACTGACGATCAACATTCCAGTTGTCGCAACTTCAGGCGGGTTTGCAAAGCGTTGAATTGCTTCGTAGAAAATGAATAAAGCAATGATAATTAATGTTACACCGTTTAATACAGCAGCTAAAATCTCGAAGCGTCTATAGCCGAAAGTCTTGCTTTTACTGGCTACTTTTTCTCCTAACTTAAATGCAATTAACGCAATTGCTAAAGAAATCGAATCGCTTAACATATGACCTGCGTCTGCCAACAGCGCAAGGCTGTTCGTCAAAAACCCGCCGATCGCTTCAACAACCATATATGCTGTAATGATCAAGAACGAAATGAGTAATACTTTCTTATTCGCTCCGTGTGTATGATCATGCCCGTGATCATGTCCCATTTGACTGCCTCCTCCATATAATTAATTATGCGTCGCGTGTTCAATAGCCTGTCTCAATAAATTCATAACGTGATGATCATCTTCCGAATAATAAATCGTCGTTCCTTCTCTTCTAAACTTCACTAATCGTAAATTTTTCAAAAAGCGCAATTGGTGAGAGACAGATGATTGACTCAAGTTTAATGTTTCAGCAATATCATTAACTGAATGCTCCTCTTTACATAACAAGTTTAAAATTTTTATTCTCGTTGGATCACTTAATGCCTTAAATGTTTGAGATACAACAAAAAGCGTTTCTTCATCTAAAAGTTGCTTGTTCTCCTCCAAAACTTGATCTACGCGATTCTCTTCACTCATTTTCGTCCCTCCCTTTATTGATTATATGAACATATGCTCATATATTATAATCCCCATTCCCTTTTGTCAATTAAAAAATATAGTACCCCCCTATTTTTTATACCCACTAATTTCACATATTAACAATCATTTATATTGAACGTACTCTCACTTTAGATAATAATTCATTTGTTTACATACCCTACACAGGTATAGTAAAATAAATTTTGAAAGCTTTTTGATGAAAGGTGTGTTGATTGCGTGCAAACCTGTAAAAAGATAAAAATTGCCGTTAATGGTGGGATTTCGTTCGGGGCAAAGCTCAATGCCAGGCAACTATCGGTCATTGCTGACTTTTTAGGTGATCAGGAATTGGAATTGACGACATTCCAGCAGCTATATATTGAAGTAATGGAAAGCGATGTAGAATTTGTTATAAAAAAATTTAAGGAGGTCGGTCTTTTCTGTTATCCTGTTGGAAATTATGTAAAAAGCTTACGCCATTGCAATTTTTGCAAAGGTGCGGAGGAAGAAGGAATGCCTGTTGCTATTGAGCTAAATAAACGGATTGCTGGAAGACCCGTTCCCTTCACGCTCCGTCCAGCCTATACCGGCTGCCCGATCGGCTGTGGGGAACCACTTATCAATGACATCGGCGTCATTAAATCCAGGAATGGTTATGATTTGTATATCGGCGGGAATCCGAAAGGGGCTTACGCGAAAACAGGCACCCTCTTCCTCGAACAAGCGCAGCCCGAGGAACTATACAAAGCTGTCGACAAAGTGATTGACTTCTATGCGGAAAACGGAAAGAAGCGGGAACCGTTTTACAAATTTGTAAATCGATTTGGTGTAGAAGCATTAAAAAAATTGGTGCATGAACAAACGAATGCGACACTATCCTGAAAAAATAAATACCAAAATATACACAGGCGAAGGAATGTATAGATTCTTTCACCTGTGTATTTTTGTAGGATTTTTTTAATTAAGTTCTTAAAATAAATGATTACAACGTCACATGCTTCGGCTTTTTCCAGAACAACGCTACTACAGTGCCTAACAACAGGACGATAGCCGCGAAGTAATATGGGTAGTTCAAGTTGATGTCGAATAGTATTCCTCCAATAATGGGGCCAAATATGTTGATGATACTTGTAAACGTCGAGTTCATGCCACCATGCACCGAGACGGATGGATTATTTTTTTTCTTTTGAATGATTATAGCGCCTTTATATTTAATACTTGTAAATATCCGCGCCCATTCCTACACATAGTTGCAGAATTCCTCTATACCGAAAATTTATCATTTGTAGGCCTGCATATGGTTGGCCATTTCAATAGGAATTTGCTTTTGCACGAAGCGATGAAGCACCAACTTTATTTCTTGCATAATCAACAAAAATATAATAATATGACTGTGGGTCAAAAATGACTAAGGGTCAAAACGAGGTGGGTTTTAATAATGTCAGAAAGAATGGAAAAAATATTTCATGATAGAAATATAACAATCCTAAATAATGCAGAAACGTTATTTAGATTAAATGGTTTCGATAAAGTAACTATGAACGACATAGCAAAAGAATCAGATGTCGCTAAAGGCACTTTGTATTTGCATTTTAAATCTAAAGAAGAATTACTTTTTAATATTTTGAAACCTAAATTGGAGGAATTTAATCATAAAGTAGAACTAATAGACAAAAATGAAAGTCTAACAAGAGATAAAATAATTAAAATAATAACTTATGGATTTGATAGTGACTTTTTTGACTTTTCCAAGGATCATTTTCTTTATATGCATAAGTTATTTAATGTGCAATATCACAATGAATTAAATTCATGTATTGATAAAATCATAAAGAACTTTTCTAAAGTAATACAAGAAGGTAAAGAAAAAGGCGAAATAACATCCTCTCTACCAAATAACTATTTATCACATCAATTGATGCATGTTTTTGACCCTCAAATTTATTTTAGTTTAGTTGAAATAGAAAAAAACACAAAAGAAAATTATGTTTACCATACAATTAATTTTTATTTAAATGTATTAGGTATAGAAGGAGAGTAATATATGGATTTACAATTAAAAAATAAAAAAGCACTAATTACTGGGTCAACTAAAGGGATAGGAAAGGCAATAGCTTTCGAACTTGCAAAAGAGGGTGCGGATGTTTTAGTCAACGGGAGAAACAATGAAGAAGTTGACATGATTGTTAATGACATAAAGAAAAAATATCCAGAAACTAATCCTCAAAATGCTTTTGGTAATCTATTGAACAGAGATGAAATGGAAAATATTTATAATAATCATCCCAATGTAGATATTCTTGTGAATAATTTAGGGGTATACGAAATGATGACTTATGAAGAAGTCAATGATGAAGTTTGGAAGAAATATTTTGATACAAATTTTCTTGTAGCTGATAACATGTCTAGATTTTATTTAAATAATATGCTGAGTGGAAACTTTGGTAGAATTATTTTTATCGCTAGTGAAGAAGCTGTCATGCCTTCAAAAAATATGCCCCAGTATGCTGTGACTAAATCAATGATTTTATCTTTATCCAAATCATTATCATTTTTAACCAAGGGCAAAGAAGTTACCGTTAATACCATTATGCCTGGACCAACATTGTCTGAGAATGTCGAAGAGATACTCAAAGACATATATAGTAATTCTAGTAAGTCTTTCGAAGAAATTGAAAAGGACTTCGTCTTGTCTAATTTACCTGATTCGCAAATTGAAAGGTTTATTCGTCCTTTTGAGATAGGGAGAATGGTGGCATTTGTGAGCAGCCCATATTCAGGTGCTCTGAAAGGTACAGCAGTTCGAATGGACGGTGGTTTGATACCTACTATTTATTAAAATAATAATAAAAGCCCAATATAAAATAAATATGAGGCTGGGACAAAACCCTCCTCTGAGATGAAAAAGCCGGTGAAATTTACGACGAGTAAAATTTCACCGGCTTTAATTTTTGAATAAAAATAGTCTGATAAAATAAAGTCACTACACAAAACCTTATCAGTAAAGCACAAAGCTAGTTATGTCCCAGCCTCTTTTACTTTTAAAACTTCACCTTTTCCGGAATGTCTGATGGCTGCACTTCATCATAGGAAGTAACTTCATCTCCCTTTTTCAAATACAATTTCAAAAATGCCCCTTCTTTCAACTCTTTCGCTGCGGAAAATTCCACTTCGATTGGCTCGCCATTTTCTTTATAGGCAGTACCCGTATAGAAATACCTTTTCATAATCTCACCTGAGTCCAACTTTGTTTCTTCAACAGAATTTTCAGCCGGAATTTGGTAATAAGCATTGTCTTTTCCCATTCGATTGAAATCTATCGTTGCCAAAGCAACTATTGCTCCAATGAGCAAAACTGCTAATACCCCTATCGCAATTAACCCTTTCTTCATCGATTATCCCTCCAAATAGCTTCTTCTAATTATTTTGTTGAAGTTACGAACTGTAGCAATATAGTAAACTGCGTATATTAACGTGTAGGCAGCCATCCAAATGATGACTGGGACTAAGAAATCCATCATGAGCAAGTTGGAGACAGCTGTCAATGCTACACCTCCATGAAGGAGTCCTAAAAGGAGCGGTGCCATGAATATAACTCCGATTTGCCCACGGATCGTCCGCTTCATATCTTTGTTCGACACGCCGATTTTATGGAGAATCGCATACTTCGCTTTATCCTCCTCCGCCTCCGTCATCATTTTAAAGAAGATAATGCTTCCTGTAGCGACAAGGAAAACAAGCCCTAAAAAGCTTCCAACGAATAATAATGATCCTAAAGACTCGATGGAGCTATTGTAATCGGCTGTTGCGCTTGAAAAACTCTCTGTCGACGCCGCCAATTTGTCGGACACTTCTCCCTGTTTTTTATAGTCAATGACGTTAACCGCTTGTAGTAACTTCTCCTCCGAATCTATTTCATCATATAATTGATCCGTCACTACAATCGCATTTGCGCCTAATGTTCCTACATTGAATAATGCTTGATCATATAGCTTCGCAACTTTATATTCGGCATCGTTAATCGTGACAGATTCCAATTTGTCAGACCACTTCTCATTATAAAAAACGTCAATTGCAAAAACTTCATTCTGTTTAAGTTTTTGCACTTTCGGCCACTCCAAGTTCTTCGCCAATGCCTTATAGGTGGTCTCATCAATGACGGTATATTCCATTTCATAAGTATCGAACGGTACACGGACCATCTTACTGTTGAATGAAACTTCCGATTCGATGATCGCAGGGTCAATTGTCTGCTGATCCCCTTCCCACATAAACGTGTACGGAGAATACGCCTGCACATTTTTTTCTGCATTATAATAAACCCCGAACACCGCTCCACCTGACGTAATCGTCGTTGCGCTCAGCACAGTAATGATCGTCAATGTTTTCGCATTTCCCCTAATCCGGTAAAGCAATTGGGAAGCAGTCATCATATGAAGGCCCTTCCAAGCCCAATGCGGATTTCTTTTCAACGCGGACAATACATATACGAGAACGCTATGGAACAGTAAATACGATCCGATTACAGTCAATGCGATAATAACGATCGGTGTCGCCAATCCTAATACTCGCCATACTTGCGAGTCCATTAAATCTTGCAACGCAATTGTATAGGCAGCAGCTAATGCCAACACACCTAAAATCGCTGTCAAAATGCGCGCTTTCGGGACTTCTTCGCCCTTTTTCTCGGCATGGAATAGGTCAATTAACTTGAAACGATAAATTACCCGATACCCCATCAATGAAGTAATTAAAAAGATGATAAAAAACACAATGATTGTATTAATGAGCGCACCTGTTGAAAATGCAAATCCTGCCACAACATCCAGTCCCATTAACTTCAATAAAATGCTAAGCAATGCGCGAGAGAGTAAAAATCCTAATACGACCCCAATGACAAGGGATAGCAGTCCGATTACCATGTTTTCAAAAAACAGAAGGAATCCAATCGAACGCTTTCGCACGCCAAGCAAGGAGTAAAGCGCGACTTCCTTTTTCCTCTTTTTCATGAAAAAAGAATTTGAATACAGTATAAAAATCGCTACAAAAATCATGAGCACAAATGCAGCTGCGCCCATTACTCCTTGAATTTGCTTTGATGTTTGAGCTGCTCCGCTAATATCATCGCTATATTTCAATGTCGCAAATGTAAAGTAAATTAGGATGGAAAACACGGTAGATCCGATGTAAAGCGAATAGCTTTTCATATTGCGGCGTATATTTTTCAATGCCAAATCAAATAACGTCATTCGTTTCACCGCCTACTTGCGAAAGCTCATCCAAAATCATTTGGAAAAACTCCTTGCGCGTCTTCATTCCACGCACGATTTCTTTCGACAGTCGACCATCTTTTATGAATAAAATACGGCGGCAAAAGCTTGCGGCGTATGCATCGTGCGTTACCATCATAATCGTTGCTTCATGCTTTTCGTTCAGCGAACTCATACTTTCCAGCAAATCCGTTGCTGACTTTGAATCCAATGCACCAGTCGGTTCATCTGCAAAAATAATTTTAGGGTTAGAAATCAATGCACGACTTGCAGCTGTACGCTGTTTTTGACCGCCTGAAATTTGATAAGGATATTTATCAAGCAAATTGGAAATGCCGAAAGTCGCTGCAATTTCTTCAACTCGTTCTTTAATGACCGCTGGTTTCTTCTTTGCAATCGCAAGTGGCAATAAAATATTTTCGCGAATCGTCAATGAATCTAATAAATTGTAATCCTGAAAGATGAATCCAAGGTGGTCTCGCCTAAAATCTGCAAGCTTCTCTTCATTCATCTTAGCGATATTGTCTTTTCCAATTACGATATCCCCGCTTGTCGGTGTATCAATTGTTGCTAATACATTGAGCAATGTCGACTTTCCGGCTCCTGAAGGACCCATAACACCGACGAACTCCCCATGGTCGATTTCAAATGATATATTTTTAAGCGCATTGAATACATTTGCGCCTTTTCCATACGTTTTTTCTACATTTTTTACAAGTAATAATGGCTCCATTTATTAGCACCTCTTTCATATGCCCTTACTATACCGGCCATACCTTAAACAAAATTAAACTGTATCTTACAAAATCCTTAAGTTGATTCTGACGATCACAGAAATCGCTTCTTCGCTTGAATGCCAGTAAAGGCGAATATCGACAAATTGCTTTATACTATGAGCAAATGCTTAGGCAAGTCCCCTTTGCCTTACGAAAGGATGTGCACGTTTTGGACAAACCACGGATCTTAGTTGTAGATGACGAAAGCGATTTACGCCATTTAATGAAAACAGCGCTTATAAAGGAAGGGTTTTCGGAGATTGAAACGGCGGGTTCTGTTCGAGAAGGTTGGGAGCAATTCAAAACGTTCTCGCCTCATATTGCGATATTGGACATCATGCTGCCAGATGGCGATGGCTATGAACTATGCAAAAAAATTCGGGAGGTTTCCCATATACCAATTTTATTCTTATCGGCGAAATCTGACGAATTGGACAAGATTTTAGGGCTCGCGATTGGTGGCGACGACTACATTACAAAGCCATTCAGCCCGAAGGAAGTTGCTTTCCGGGTAAAAGCTCAATTAAGAAGGGCAGGCTATAACGATTCTGGAACGGCACCCCAATCAAAAAGGATTACTGTCGGGCCATTTTCGATGGATGAGGAAGAAACTGAAGTGACTAAGAATGGCGAGCCAATGGAGTTGACTGCAAAAGAGATGGGTTTGATGGCATGTTTCATGCACCATCCGAACCAAATTTTAAGCAAGGAAACACTTTTCGAACGTGTTTGGGGAGAGGATTTTTTCGGAGCAGACAATACGTTAATGGTCCATATTCGCCGGCTTCGTGAAAAAATCGAAGATCAACCATCAAAGCCTACTTTTCTAACAACTGTAAAAGGCTTAGGCTATAAATTTATCGTGAAATAGGTGATCCGATGAAATGGAAGTTAACTGCACGCTATTTGTTTTCGGTATTGATTATTGTATGCATCGTCGTCTTCGTGAACATGCTTGTCCTATTCGGAGTGCTTTATTACCAACAATCAAATGGTAATGAAAACTTATCCTCTGAAACAGGAGAGACGTTTACACGCCAATTTTCACGTTATATGTCAATAAATAATGGACAACCCATCATATCAGATGAAGGAATTGAGGCATTGCGTACGTTCGGCGGTTGGGTACAAGTGTTGGACAAAAACGGAAATGTTGTGGCTGACGCCTTATCGCCGGAAGATGCACCTACGCATTACAGCCCTATAGAGCTTGTGCATAAGTATAAATATATGGATGATCAAAAGACAACATATTTCATTAGCCAATTTGACGAGTACAGCTATCTATTGGGGGTCAAAAATTCAGTAGAACAGCGAATTGTTCTTATGTTCAATGGTCCCTCTTTCTTATCTTATGCTTCAAAAGCGTTCATTGGCATGACCATTGCAGATCTCATCATTGCGATACTTATCGGCTTGCTGTTCAGCACAATTATTACGAAGCCTGTCTCGCATATGATCAACCGAATCTCGCAGTTAAAGGAGCGGAACTTCTCCGTTCAGAAAATGAAACGTCAAGGCATTTTTAAACCGGTCTTTTCGAATTTGAACGCCGTTTCAGAAACATTGCTATCTCACGAAGAAGAACGCGCTAAATTAGAAAAAATGCGTGAGGAATGGGTTAGTAATGTTTCGCATGATTTGAAGACTCCCCTTGCGTCCATCCAAGGGTTTGCAGAATTATTGCGTGAGCAAAACGTAACAGAATCTGAACGTATTGATTATGCAGAAGTCATCGAACGAAAATCGATCTATATGAAAGAGCTTTTAGATGATTTTAATTTAACAATGCGGTTGCGCAATCAAGAAATGCCTCTGAACAGAGAAGATACACGGCTCGAAAGTTTCGTGCGCGAACTGGTTATTGATGTGTTGAATGACTCACAATCCAACAACTGTACAATTTCCTTTAATAGCAATGCACCAAATTTGAAGTGGAATATTGATCAGCATTTAATGAAACGAGCTATATTAAATTTTATTCACAATGCGATCACTCACAATGACAGCGATGTACAAATTAACGTCAGCTTAACGCCTAAAGGCATAACAATAGAGGACAACGGCAAAGGAATCTCGGAGCATGACATAGAACAAATCTTTGATCGCTATTACAGAGGAACGAATACGGATCATATACATGGCACAGGCCTCGGTCTGGCTATCTCGAGAGACATCATCGAGGCGCACGGAGGGACTGTTGCATTGACAAGTGAAGCCGGCAGCGGAACGAAAATAGAAATTCGAATGAACGCCGAGATCGATTCACAAGCAAATTGATAGGCATCTTCATTCTTTATTAATCGGGATTTTAACGCGTTAATTGAGAACAATAATGAAAATTAAAGCTTCCAATTAACTACAAATCTGAACAATCCATTCGCGTTTTGTTTCGAAAAATCAACAAAAACTGCTAAGAATAGACACAATTCCCCGTAATAAATGGTGTATCGGTTGACATAAACCTTAAAATATACAACAATGATTATGTCATTAGAATTATTATAGTTAGGCGGCTCCTAAACATTTTTGCTTGCCGCAGTTTAGGTTTTATCGATACGACCTAAACTATCTACGAAATTATATTTTATAGGAGGAGTTTATTTATGTCTCTAATCGGAAAAGAAATCCTACCATTCAAAGCATCTGCTTACAATAGCGGAACAGGTGAATTTATTGACGTTACTGAAGAAAACTTAAAAGGCCAATGGAGTGTTGTTTGCTTCTACCCTGCAGACTTCACATTTGTTTGCCCTACTGAACTGGGAGACCTTCAAGATCAATACGCAACATTAAAAGAACTTGGCGTTGAAGTTTACTCTGTGTCAACTGACACACACTTCACTCATAAAGCTTGGCATGATCACTCAGATGCAATTAGCAAACTTGAGTACATTATGATCGGTGACCCTTCACAAACAATTTCTCGCAACTTCGATGTACTTGACGAAGAAGCAGGTCTTGCACAACGCGGAACGTTCATCATCGACCCAGATGGCATCGTTCAAGCTGCTGAAATTAACGCTGATGGCATCGGCCGTGACGCAAGCACTCTTGTGAACAAGATCAAAGCTGCTCAATACGTTCGCAACAACCCAGGTGAAGTTTGCCCTGCTAAATGGAAAGAAGGCGAAGAAACACTTAAGCCAAGCCTTGACCTTGTAGGCAAAATCTAATTTCACGATAGCTATATGACGAGGGTAGCCTCCTTTCTGTACAGGGAACGGGGCTCCCTTTTTATTGGGCTTCGGTGGATGTCTTAGATTTTGAATCGAATCTTCTACCTTCTCGATTCAAAATCTAAGGCGTTCATGCCGAGTTATACAGATAAAGAAAAGTTGAGGAGTAGATACATATGTTAGATGCAGATATAAAAGCGCAATTAGCCCAATATCTTGAATTGATGGAGGGGGACGTACTTTTAAAAGTTAGCGTTGGAGACGACAAAGTATCACGTGAAATGGCAGCACTTGTGGATGAATTAGCTACGATGTCATCACGTATTAAAGTAGAAATAACCGATTTGGAAAGAACACCAAGCTTCAGTGTCAATCGCATCGGTGAAGATACTGGCATTACGTTTGCAGGTATCCCGTTAGGACATGAATTCACTTCCCTTGTGCTAGCATTATTGCAAGTGAGCGGTAGAGCTCCAAAAGTAGACGAGAAAGTAATCAAGCAAGTGAAAAACATTCAAGATGAGCTTCACTTCGAGTCATACATCAGCTTAAGCTGCCAAAACTGCCCTGAAGTCGTACAAGCATTAAACACAATGAGCGTGTTAAACCCGAACATTACACATACGATGATTGACGGCGCAGCATATAAAGAGGAAGTTGAAAGCAAAAACATCCTTGCCGTCCCTACGGTTTATCTTAACGGAGAACCTTTCACAAACGGACGTAAAACACTTGAAGAGATTCTTGCAGAACTTGGCAGCGGTCCGGATGCGTCCGAATTTGCCGATAAAGATCCATATGACGTCTTAGTTGTCGGCGGTGGCCCTGCTGGCGCAAGTGCAGCTATTTACGCAGCTCGCAAAGGGATTCGTACAGGAATTGTTGCAGACCGTTTCGGTGGCCAAATTTTGGATACAGCTGCGATTGAGAACTTCATTAGTGTAAATCGCACGGAAGGCCCTAAACTTGCCGCTAATCTTGAAGAGCATGTGAAAGACTACAACGTCGATGTAATGAATCTTCAAACTGCGAAACGTTTGGAAAAGAAAGATCTTGTTGAAATTGAACTGGAAAACGGCGCTGTACTGAAAAGTAAAACCGTCATTCTTTCAACTGGAGCTCGCTGGCGCAATATTGGCGTTCCTGGTGAAGCGGAATTCAGAAATAAGGGCGTTGCCTACTGCCCGCACTGTGATGGTCCTCTATTCGAAGGCAAGGACATAGCAGTTGTCGGAGGCGGAAACTCTGGTGTCGAAGCGGCAATTGACCTTGCGGGTATCGTTAAACATGTAACCGTTCTTGAATATAATTCCGAGCTGAAAGCCGATTCTGTTTTACAAGAACGCCTTCGCAGCTTGAAAAATGTCACAGTTATTACGAATGCACAAACGAAAGAGATTACTGGAACGAATAATGTAAACGGGATCACATACACTGATCGCGTCTCTGGCGATGAAAAACATATTGAACTTGCTGGCGTCTTCGTTCAAATCGGTCTAGTGCCAAACACAGACTGGCTTGGCAATGCAGTTGAACGCAATAAATTCGGTGAAATTATTGTCGACAAACGCGGTGCTACGAACGTACCGGGCGTATTCGCTGCAGGAGACTGCACAGACAGCGCGTACAAACAGATCATTATTTCTATGGGATCTGGCGCAACCGCTTCGTTAAGCGCATTCGATTATTTAGTTCGCAACTAAAACGTACTCTTTTAATTGTAAAGGAACAGGTCTAAAATGCGACCTGTTCCTTTTTTGATTGCCCTTATAGATGTAATCATTTAATAATTACCTTTGCGGTGTAGCACCTACTCATCCATATTATATACGTGACAAATTCCCCTGCTGGTTTTCGGTAACCTCTTAAACGCCGACTGGCATCTTTTTCTTTTCCAACCGAGATCATTAAAACAATTTCATGGCTACTTGGAATGTCTAAAATCTCTCTTACTTTGTCTTGATCAAAACCAATCATTGGACAGCTATCAATCCCTCTATTTTTTGCACGAGCATAAAGAGCATGGCGGATAGAGAACTGTTTCGAATTGCATCTTCTTTCATAAATTCTTCCCCACGGGATTCAAACATCGTATTATCATCTATTACTTCCTGCAATTCAAAATTAGACAAGATTCTTAGGTCGACCATTCCCTTATTGATTCTTTCTGATAGGCATAGCGATCGAATTTTAAGAAATCCTACTTCCCCCATTGCATAATATGGTGAAATGTTCATTACAAAGGAAAATGGTCAAAAGATTGACCACTTTCCTTCATAAAGAGCCATGGCTGTACGAACAACCATGGCTCTTGTAAATTATCGAATTGTATAAAGCGCTTTTGACCAAGGAATCACTTGGTCTAACATTTGATTTACAGACTCTTCTTGAACTGCTTTTGGTTTGAAGTCTGTGCCATTTTCAAAATCAGTGAATAAAGATAATGCTGGATGTACACGTACGTCAGCGATTAGCAATTCACCTAAAATGCCACGTAAATGTTCTGCCGCACGTGCACCGCCTACTGAACCATATGATACGATGCCTGCTGCTTTGTTGTTCCACTCTTCGCGCAAGTAGTCTAAAGCATTTTTCAATGCGCCTGTAATGGAGTGATTATATTCTTGAACGATAAATACAAAGCCGTCTTGTTTAGCGACTGCTTCTGACCAAGCTGCTGCGCCTGATGCATCAGCACCCGCTTCGCCTAAAAGCGGAAGTTTGTAATCAGCGATATCAATAACTGTATAGTTTGCGTCACCGCGTTTGTCTGCAATTTCTTTAACCCATTGTGCTACTTGTGGAGATACACGACCTTCACGAGTTGATCCGATGATGATACCAATATTTAAAGTTGCCATTTGTTTTTCTTCCTCCTGTGATGAACCGAATAATTTATTTAAAAAACCCATAGTGTTTTTGTTCACCTCCATGATGACTCCTATGCCTCGAATTCATACATCTTGAATTCAAGATAAATATATCACAGCGATCTACATACCGTCAAGGCTATAGCTTAATAAAATTTTCATAGTGAAAAACTTTTAGTAGATTGCAATTTAAATTGCTATTAGACAAATATTTCTTAATAGTGTATAATTAGAAGTCCTGCCAACAAATCGTTGGTGCTAAGGGAACTGTGAAAAGTTCATTCTTATTTATGGAGGATGGATCATATGGACAAAGAGCTGTTAATGGAAAGCGCACGCAAGATAAAGGATAGGGCATATATTCCTTATTCTAAATTCCCGGTTGGAGCAGCATTATTGCTAAAAGATGGGACTGTCATCAATGGAGTCAACGTGGAAAATGTTTCATTGGGTGCGACAAATTGTGCGGAGAGAACGGCTATTTTTACTGCAATCGCAAGTGGCTATCAAAAGGGAGATTTCCAAGCGATAGCTGTCGCAGGCGACACAGAAGATTTTCTTCCGCCTTGCAGCATTTGCCGTCAAGTATTAGCGGAGTTCTGTTCACCTGAGATGCCTGTTTATTTAACGAACGATAAAAAAGATATATTGGAATTAACCTTAAAAGACCTATTGCCTTATGCATTTACAGATTTAGAAATGTAAATAAACAAAGAGAATAGATTACCCAGACTGTAGACAAAGTATCTTTTTACTTTGTCTACAGTCCTTTTGAGGTTTGTAGTCATGAGATAGGTGTTTGCCCAGCTTGGCTTGAAAACGCTTGTCAGACAAGGCGCGAAGTCGAGCGAAGACCCGAATAGAACTTAGGTTCATGAGGGGACGAGCGAGACGAGCAACGCAGTATGCGAGCGTTTGTCAACAAGCTGAGATTACAAGCATGTTTTGATGAATCATCATTAAAAACATGCTTTTTATTTATAAAGATACATACATAGTCATAAGATGATAATGGCGATCTTAATATAAAATGATAAGTAACATTTATTAAAACCTATAAATAGAGCTGTTGTTAGTACTGAAGTCGGATTATTAAAAAAACATTGCCGGATTATACCTGTTTGGATATGATAATCTTAAGGAAGGAGAATTATAATGAAAAATGACCTTGATGATTTATTTGATAAGGAACAGGCACCGAAAATGAAAATAGAGAGAAGAGACGGCGAACCAACCGCAGCTTTTAAAGGGGCTTCCTATGCAGCGCTGTTAATAGGAATCTCCGCTTATCTAATAGGCTTATTCAATGCAGGTATGGAACTAAACGAAAAAGGTTACTACTTCGCAGTTTTAATAATCGGTCTCTATTCATCTGTATCTCTCCAAAAAGCAGTAAGAGATAAAGATGAAGGAATACCAGTTACGAATATTTATTATGGCATTAGCTGGTTTACAATTATTATAGCGATCGCATTAATGGCGATCGGATTGTACAATGCAGGCAGTATCGTGTTAAGTGAAAAAGGATTTTACGCCATGGCTTTTGTGCTTAGTATATTTGCAGCTATTACTGTGCAGAAAAATGTTAGGGACACACAGAAAGCAAGAGAGGCAGATTAATAGGGAAAACAACTTAAGGGGCCACGGAAAGTCAGTGAAAACTGATTTCCGAAGGTCTCCTTTTTTTCTGTGAAATTAAGAAGTTTTTGTAATTCTATCCGAAGAAGAAACTTATAGGTGAAATTGCAGCGAAGGCGTCTTACAAGCGGCAGCGGAAGCCATAAGACTGCTGGCGAGCAAACGCTGACCAGTCTTATGGCGGGAGGCATCCGCAAGCGCCGAAGCGGATTATATTAGAGATAATAGATAGATTTATGCGCTTGTATCCGACTTTTTGAGTCGAAAGAAGCTGTTATGCGCGCCGGATAGAAGGTATGCGTTTTTGTATCGTTTTATGCGAACGTTGAGGGATTTATGCGTTTTGCATCCAATGTATGCGTTTCTGTAAGTATATATGAAGTAGAAAATATAAACGGAGCAGAAGCGAAGGCGCCTTACAAGCGGCAGCCGGAGCAATAAGACTGCCGGCGTGAAAACACCGGCGAGGCTTATGGCGGGAGGCATCCGCCAGCGCCGAAGCGGATTATATTAGAAAGAGTAAATAGATTTTATGAGATTCCAATGTTGCGTACGAGCTATTTTTTATTGCCAATGAACGCAAAATTCTTATCTACAAGATATGCACCCCAACCAAAATCAGCGACTACTGTTACACCGTTAATGTAGGAATGATAACAGTACAATATTTGCTATTTCGCTCGTAGTACTGGCATACTGGCATTTTCAGAAAGAACGATGATCGATAGTACATATTTTTCACTCTTTCACTTGAATGACAATTTTCCCGCGTGTATGACCTGTTTGAAGTTGCTCATGTGCCCGTTGGAATTTATCTTCTTCAAACGGAAGAACTTCCTTGACTACTGCTCTTAGTTCTCCACTCTCCAGCAACTTAGTGATTTTTGTCAATAATTCTCCGCTCGGTTGTACCCAAACAGAAGCAGTATGAATCCCTTCCACTTTACCTTCTTCTATGATTCCAACCGCCGAAGTAAGAGTGCCTCCTTTTTTAAGCACTTGATAACTTCTTATTTGTGTTTCACCGCCTACTAAATCTACAACTAAGTCGTAATCATGTAGAACTTTTGTAAAATCCTCATTTGTATAATCAACCACTACATCTGCTCCGAGCTCCTTCAGGAAGTTCACATTAGACGTGCTGCCGGTTGAAGCAACATAAGCACCCGCATGTTTCGCTAATTGGATCGCCATACTGCCAACCCCACCTGCACCACCGTGAATGAGTACTTTTTGATCCTTTGTCAGTTTTCCATCAATGAACAATGCAGTCCAAGCTGTCATGCTTGTAGAAATAATGGATGCAGCTTCGTTAAAATTAATATTTTCAGGTTTCGCAACAACTTGATTTTCATCTGCAACAGTAAATTCTGCGTAGCTACCATTAGCAGTAGCTAAAACGGCATCCCCTATTTTCCACTTACTCACATTCCTGCCGACTTCACGAATAATACCAGCTACATCGTAACCAAGAATATGTGGGAACGTAAATGGCATTACATCCTTCAAATAGCCTTCTCTCATTTTCCATTCCGCTGGATTTGTTGCAATTGCATAAACTTCAATTAGTACTTCATTTTCACCAACATTCGGTTTGGATACCTCTTTTAATTTTAATTGCTCAGGTCCTCCATAATGCTCAATCACAATCGCTTTCATAAGTGTATCCTCCTTAATCTATTATTTTGGTTCGCTCCAATACCGTCCATTACACTTATCGAGATGCCAACTTCCCATCTATTATTCCCCTTCAATTTACTAGCCTCACGAAGCAAGTTCATCAAAACACGATTTCTACCGGGCTTTCTTTAAACATTGAGTCTTGTACTTGCAGAAGGAACAATTGTTAGCATTTTACATAATTAAGGAATTGTTAAGATCGTCATTAAGCATAATGAACAGATTGGATAAGAAAAGTGATATCTTTTAATGCGAATGCATCACCAGATAGCTTTCCCACCCGTCTTGCGAACCTCAAGACGGTCAATTAAAGACAGTTACTTACCAAATAATCTGAACTACAAGTCTGCAATACAATTCAACCTTACGATTCGGAAGTTTTTAGACAACTAATCTTCTTTTCTCTATTAATAAGATATGAAATGTAATAGACTCTAATTCATTTGTATATACAAATGTGTTTCACAATACTAATTATAAGAATGTTTGGCCCCGCTGTAAATGAAATTGTCTTCTTCAGTAACTAATATTCATCAAAAGATTTGTGGCTTTTCATATTTAATCATTATGAGTAACAATAAAACCTCAATACCAATCAAAATAATTGCGTACAAGTAATTTCCAAAGTCCCTAAAATAGTAAAAGGCTTCCCGGAAAGTAGTTAAAAACTGTTTTCCGAGAAGCTCTTATCTATCGATTAACTTTTCATTGTAATATGAACAAACAGGGCGTTTTTCGCATACTTTAAGGCAAGACTATATCTTACAGACGACAACCGCTCCCGCTTAGATGGGATCTGCGGGGCGGTTTCTATTTTGGAGCGTGGAGAGCCATTTATTTATAGAATATCCAATTGAACAATCAGCGCCAAGAGGACTTGCAACAATAGCTGCAAGGAAATTGCTACATCGATATCTTCTGTTATCACATCGACGTCGCGGGAGTTAACGATAATAAGCTTTTGACGGTTTGTTTGCCGGATCTGTGCTTTTTCCAATAGTTCAGCTGTCACTCGTTCTGCCCTTGAAGCATCTGCAATTGTAATATTGATTACGATTGCGATCGCCACTTGGAGTGCCGCTTGTAGTGACGCAGCAATTTGTGTGTCAGTCGTGCTAACCTTAATATTGCAAGAATCACGGATGACGATCAGTTCGTTGGAAAGCTGCTCAATTTCAGAGACTACTTCCGCAGCTTCGTTTGATTTCGAGGATTCCCGAGAACAGGAAACGATCGGATGTGCGCAACAAGGATCTAAAGCAGACCACCTATTCCCGTCGCGTGAATAATATCTCATTGGTTCTTCCCCCCTCTCTCTTTCTATTACATGTATAAGAAAACGAATGAGTTGGACAAACTATCTACTCTTCTTTATTTTTATTACTTTCTTTCTTCTGTCTCATTTGAATGATTACGTCTCTTAGCGGATGTACTTGCTTAACTGTTTCTTCTTCGTCAGCTGTAACTGTTTGTACATTTTTTGTTGCCAAAAAGTCCTCAACTTGGACTTTCAACTGCTCAACAGTCTGTTTCAAACGCTCACGCTGTTCATCTGTCATTCGGCTCTTAGCTTCGTTTACGTTAACTTTGTTTTTGGTAAATAAATCGGCTACAAACAACTCCATTAATTGTCCTGATAGCCCTTGTAATTGTTCTCGGTTCATCTTGCCATCCACTCCATTCACCTCCTTCAGCGCTTACTTCTATATGTATTCTTATTGAAGAGCCTTTGGTCAGGCCTCTGTACATATAAAAATCCCCCAATTTAAAAATCCACATTATATGAAATGGCGCTGATAAAAAAGAAACAAATAAAACCACCTTCCGCTGAATATCGGTATTGTACCTAACTATCAACGTGGAGGTGTTGTACTTCGGGAACTATAGATAGCCATCTAAAAGAAGTAAAATTGAAGGCATTTGAAGCGCGGTTAGTGTGTCTTAAAAAAGAAAAATTAAATAGCCAATCGCCGGTTCAATACCGACAACTGGCTACATAATAGGGTGTTTTTTACTGTCTCAAAATTGAATTTAAGCTTTTTCCTTTTTCCATGAAAGCTTCCTTTTGCGGCATAGTTAGAATTAAATATAATGTGGTGAACAAAATTGATTTAAAAAATTAGCTTTATTCAACCTTTATTGGTATCACTTTCCACTAAAATCGTCTACCAATCAATATTACAATATTAATGCTGGGTATTCTCTAAACGCTTAAAATAATACGATTTCCTGAAGGATCAACAGCAATTGTAGCACCGTTTTCTTCTATAACGGGTGCTCCGATGCGCTCTAATCTATTCATCATTTCGTTCTTCGTTTCTTCACTTGGAAGCATTAACGTAAATGATTCCAGCCCGACACTTTGTGCAGATGGCTTAGGCGCCCCTACCCCATTCCATGTGTTTAAGCCAATATGATGATGGTATTTGCCATCTGATATAAAAAGCGCTTGATTGCCGTAACGATTTACAACTTCAAATCCTAGGCCCTTCGTATAAAATTCTTCAGTATCGACTAAATTGGATACGTGCAAATGGATATGTCCCATAACTGCGTCTTCAGGCATCCCTTTCCATAAGTCATTTACTCCTTTGGACAAAAGGTCTGTAAAGTTTAACGGATCAACTGTCATAGCAACTTCACCGTTAGCCCACTTCCATTCAGAAGCATCACGGTCAATATAAATTTCAATTCCGTTGCCATCAGGATCTGATAAGTAAAGAGCTTCACTGACAAGGTGATCAGACGAACCAAACTGCAGCCCTATTTCCGCAAAATGCCGTACGATTTTAATAAGATCTGATCGTGTAGGCAAAAGGATTGCAAAATGATAAAGACCTGTCGTTCTGCTTTGTTTCGGCTCAACATCAATTGGTTGTTCGATTGATAATAAAGCTGTTTTTCCATCCGCAGTTAACTTAGCTTGTCGCTCAGTTCTTTCTAAAACTTTAAATCCAATTACCCTTTCATAAAATGCGATCGACCTTTCTATGCTTTGTACTTTAAGGTTTACTTGCCCTACAAACATAATCGGTTTACGATGAAAATTCATAAAAATACCTCCTGTAGAGTATCATGCCAGTCACTTACTTTATGTAAGTCAATATATATTTATAACAATTGATAGTCAAGTAAGTACTTTATAATAAATAATTTAATTATTTGTAAGCACTCGTTATACTATAAATAAGGAGCTGATTACATTGGCGAATCCAATTTGTCCAAGATTTGAAAAAGCTATGGGTTTACTAAGCCAAAGGTGGACAGGTTTGATCATTTACCAGCTGTTACCCGGTCCACAACGATTTTGCAGTATTGAATCTTCCATTGGAATTAGCGGCAGAGTCTTATCGGAGAGATTAAAAGACTTGGAGAAGGAAGGCATTGTGAAGAGAGATGTCTATCCTGAGACACCCGTTCGAATCGAATATTCATTAACAGATAAAGGACGATCATTGCAGCCTATCATGCAAGAAATAGAAAAATGGGCACAAAACTGGCTACAAGTAGAATAAAGATAAAATCGTCCTCAGCATTCGTAATAACTGAGGACGATTTTTCATGATGTAATATTAATTGAAAGAATTGAATTTAGTCGCGGAGTACTTTAGTTGTACGTCACCTATTTTGCAACAAAATCGAAAAAGATACTATAGCATTCCTAATTAGGAATCATTATGATTTAAAAAACAGTAAAAAATTTTCACTTCATTTCTCTATGAAGTGTCACTTTCCTTATACGTGGGAAATACTTCTTAAATTCGATGCGCTCCGGGTTGTTGCATTTGTTTTTTGTCGAAATCAAATTGTTCCCGATTCCGTACAGCCATTTTGCAGCTCTACCAATTTTTCTTCTGTTCGTGAAAACCCGCCTTGTTAATTAATTGAGCATCAATATTTACCTCACTCATTGACGATGACAGCAACTTTCAGCTCATTCCGTTTGTTTAGAATATGGTTCAATAACGTCGTCTTCCCTGCTCCTAAATAACCACTAAGCACTGTAGCAGGTATTTTTTTCATCCTTTACTCCTCCTTTTAGCAGGAATTATTCGTTGCTCAACGCTTTCTCCAACGTTTCGATATTGCGCTCCATTAACGATATATAATCCTCATTATTTTTCAAGTCATCCGGGGTTAAAACACCGAGATTATGTAGCATCAATGATTCAGCTCCTATTTCTTTTCTGATGACGTCGGTTAATTTCGAGGAAACATTTTGCTCAAATAACACATATTTAATATCATTTTCCTTCGCATATTCAACAAGTGATGTTAGTTGCTTTTGTGAAGGTTCACTTTGTGAATTCAATCCAGCTACTGCAACTTGCTCTAACCCATACGTATTCGCGATATAGCCAAAAGCTGCATGGGATACAAAAAATGTTTTCGTAGGCGCATTTGATGCCATTTCTTTAAATGTTTGATCCAGCTCTAAGAGATCAGTTTTTAAGCTTTCAAAGTTTTGTTCAAATACATCTTTTTTCTCAGGCAATGCCTCAATTAGTGAGTCTTTAATTGTCGTTGCAAGTTCTACGCTCAATAATGGAGAAATCCATACATGCGGGTCGTACTCCCCGTGATGATGATCGTGTTCCTCTTGATCTTCTCCTTCATGATCATGATTGTGCCCCTCATGATTGTGATTATGTCCCTCGCCTAAAGACTCTTTCGAAATACTGTCCGCTACCGCTACCATTTTGACGTGCTCGCCTTTCATCGTTTTTTCGGCATTTTCTACAAATCCTTCAAGTCCAAGTCCTACATAAAAGAATAAGTCCGAGTCAGCCAGCGTCATCATATCTTTTTGAGTTGGCTCAAACGTATGCTCATCGGAGCCTGGTGGATAAATAGATTGGACTTGAACCGACTCCCCTCCAATTCGATCTGTAAAATATTGGAGCGGATATACAGTTGTGTAGACGGATAAAACATGATCCCCTCTTGTTTTATCCTTCTCTTTTGCCTGCTCTTTGTTGCCACAAGCAGTAAGCAGCAATAAGAAAATCACTGATAAAACCAAAAGAAACTTTTTACTCATTCCATTGCATCCTCCTTTTCATAAATCGTAATCATTACGTTTTGCAATGCCTGTTTATCTTACAAGAAAGATTTCAACTATGCAACTGTTTTTATTAATGTATTTAATTCCTGCTCTATTTCTTATTAGTAAGCTGCTTTATTGCTGCTCTATAATTGGCCTTATGCAAACAAAAAATCATTGAAAAAGCCCACTTTAGTTGCAGTGTCCTTTTCAATGATTCTATTTTTTATGGATAAATGTTGCTATCCGGCCTATTCAAAAAAGAGGTTCAATAACTTCTCAACATAACTGTGTTCACGAACCGTTTCCATAAGCTTCGGTCGCCTTAAATATAGATCATACAATATACCATTTATGGAAATGTTAATCCGTTAAAAACACCTTGCCTCGATTTCCTACCGAAGATTCGACAATCCGAACAGCCTCCTGTATTTCCGATAAGCTGTAACAGGATTCGGGCCTCAAAAGACTTAACTTTTTATCTTGGACGGATGCTATGATCTCTTTAAATGTTTCCTGCCAAGTATCAGACGAGACTTTTTTATTCCAATGTCGCAAATGAAATAATGTGGCATTCACTTGTGTCTCATTGGCGATCTTTGCCCAGTTTACTTGGATGCCCGATAAAAGGCCTAAGCTTAAAAAAGTACCCTTCGGTCGAATGCAATAGGATAGGTCGTTACCAGCCGTTCCTCCAATTGAATCGATAGCCGCGTCTGCTCCAAATCCACCCGTTAGTTCCATTACGGTTTCTCGCAATGGCTCTATAGACGTATTAATTACATAAGAAGCACCATGCTCCAGTAGATCTTTTGCATATTTTTCATTCCTAATGATTGCAATTAGCCGGAAGCCTATAATTTTCGACAATTGAGCAAAAATATGCCCAATGGATGAACCACATGCATTGACTAAGAGGACATCATTTGGTTGTAACTTTAACTCTTGCGTACAGATGACCCATGCTGTAATTGGATTTATGTATAATTGAGCAGCTGTAAAATCATCAATTGCATCTGGAATGACCACTGTATATTGTGCCGACGTTTTAACGAACTCCTGCCAAGTTCCCTCTCCCTTTAAAGGCAAGACCCGCTTGCCGATAAGATTTTTAGATACTAGAGACCCTACATCTTCAACAATTCCAACTCCCTCATAACCTGGAATATTTGGTAAGGAAATTCTGTGAGAGTAAGCTCCTCTAATTGGAATTAAATCAGATGGGTTCATCGGCCTGGCTACCATGCGCACAAGCACCTCGTCTTCTTTTGGGGGCTGTATGTCTTTACATTCAAATTTAAGTACTTCTTGGGGGTTGCCAAATTGATTGAATCTTAGACATTTACCTTTCAAAAAACCCTCTCCCTTAGAAACTTCTACTCATAAGCAAGATAATGCTACTATAAACAACTAATCTTATACAGTTACCTAAATATAAATGTACGATTGAAAATAATTCCTTACAATCTTTTCACCAAAAATATTTCTAAAATCGTAAATGTCGTCCTCTCTCCTTTGTCAGATTATACTACAATGTTAATGAATTGATAGGATTGTCTAGAATACGCAATAAACATTTAGGTGAATGAAATTTTCAACAGCCTTCGGAAAACTACTTTCTATGTCACTCAATATCGAAAAATTACTTATACTTATATAAAGGAGGAATGAGAGCAAATGAGCCGAAAACGATATAGTAATCTAGATCCCAAGGCAACAACTTCCACGCTAAAGGATATTTTACGTTGGCAAAGAGAACGAAGAGGAAAGCGCAAAGATTTAAGTTTCCGTATTGGCCAAGCCGAACAAAAGCAACAAGCATTGCTGAACAGTGATCACGAAGACCTGACAATTACGTGGATTGGACACTCTACTTTTTTACTGCAAATTTGCGGATTGACCATTGTCACAGATCCCGTTTGGGCAAAGCAAATGGGGTTTAGCCGAAGGATGGAAGAACCTGGTCTGTCTATACATGAGATTCCCCCGATTGATGTCATTTTATTGTCGCACTCCCATTACGACCATTTACATATACGTTCTATAAGAAGTCTTAAAGGGTCTCCCGTTGTCTTAGTTCCAGAAGGGCTCGGTCAATACATGCGAAAACTGATGAATGGAAACGAAGTGCATGAATTGCCGTGGTGGGATTATGTAACCATAGATTCTGTTGAATTTCATTTTGTACCCGCTCAACATTGGACGAAACGCACGCTTACAGATACGAATACGTCACATTGGGGTGGATGGGTCATCCAACGGGCGTCTACTGAAGGACAAACAACCCCTTCGATTTATTTCGCTGGGGACAGCGGGTATTTTCAAGGTTTCCGTGAAATTGGCAATGAGTTCAAGAACATTACATACGCGCTTATGCCGATTGGTGCTTATGAGCCTGAATGGTTTATGGGAACACAGCATGTCACCCCTGAAGAAGCGATCCAAGCTTTTGTCGATGTTGGAGCAGAAATCTTCATCCCTATGCATTATGGCGCATTTCGACTGGCCGACGACACGACCGACGAAGCGCTGAATCGCTTGCTTGCCGAATGGGAACGGTTCGAATTAAGTTCAAGCCGTCTCCGATTGCTAAAACATGGAGAGACGATTGTACAAGAGATAAAAACTCGGTAAATTTTGAAGCCATTTGACATGGGAGTGTTGAATGGCTGTCGATTGCCGGTTATGAAACGACAGCCTATTGCGATAAAACTCTATACCTTCAAAATAATAGTAAACGAGAGCTTTATATAAGCAAGCTCTCGTTTATTTGTCGATGTCTATAGTCAATGTTGTCCTTCCAAGACCAATATTTAACGGCGCTTTTCAGGCATATATTTTAGCCATTTTGACAGATTATAGCTACTCACGTAATACCCAACTGCTGATAATCCTGATAATGCCGTTGCTATTTTTAACAGTAAATCTTCTGTCAAATAATAGCTGGTGCCCATTCCTATTAACCCTAACAGGAAAAGTTGAAAAAACCGCTTTTTCCGACTCTCATAAACGGCAAATTGAAATTCTCTGCGCTGCTCGGTTTCTTTCAACTGTTCGTATTTTTGAGGTGCGTCTAAAAACTCTGTTATAGAATGGAAGATTTTAAACAACGGCTGGGATTGAATTGCCCTCCAATAAAATGACCACTTGCTGCCCTGGGTGCTAAGCCATTCGGTAAATACAGGCTTTGCTAAATGGATCAGTTCCTCTTCCGGCAATAGTTGACGGACGATCCCCTCTATCGTAATAAAAGAACGACCAAGGAAAACAAAACGAGTTGGTACTTGGATAGGAAGTGCCGCAATCAGATCATTTATCTCCAATTTTAGTTTAATCAAATCCATCTCTTTTAAATCGGCAAGATCAATTGAAATCCACTCATTAAGCAATCTTTCTACCATTTTTGAATCTGCATTCGGTAGCAAAAATCCTAAATGGGACAAAACTTCGACAGTTTTCCCGTAATTTTTTGCAAGAAAGCTTTCAATTAGTGCTTGAAAGTGTGCTGCATCTTTTTTGGATAGTTCTCCCGCCATACCAAAATCAAGCAGGATAATTTCTCCGCCTCTGGATAAAAGGACATTCCCTGGATGAGGATCAGCATGGAAGATTCCCGGCTCCAACCATTGAGGAAGGAAAACTTTTACTAGACGCTGGGCCACCTCTTCTTTATAGGGCCCCATTTCATTGATTGTCTCCAAATCCGTAATCCGCTTTCCTTCTATCCATTCCATAACAAGCACTCTTTTAGTGCATAATTCAGGATGAATGGCTGGAATTTTTACGATTTCACGATCTTTATAACGCTCCCTGAAGTAAAGAAGTGTTTCTTTTTCTTTTGAAAAATCGAGTTCACGCTCAATTACCTGTTTCAGTTCTTGAAACAGCACACTTAAATTGATCAATCCTTTCGGAATTGGAACGAGATGATCAACGAACCAAAGAAGAATCTTTAGCGTCCGAAAGTCTGTCTGCACAATTGATTGGATTTCTGGACGTTGCACTTTTATGGCAATCGCTGTTCCATCATGCAAAATTCCTTTATAAACCTCACCAATGGAAGCAGAGGCAATTGCTTCCTCTTGGATTGACCGTACCTTTTTTGAACCTTCTTCTCCCCATTCCTCATCCAATACTTTTTGAATTTCACTCCATTTAGAAGGTGGGACCTTATCTGTAAGATCTTGAATTTCCTTTATAAACGGACTGGGAAGCAAATCCGAACGGATACTGATAAATTGACCTACTTTAATGAGCAGCCCTTCCAATTCAAAAAGCGTTTTCCTAAATCTTTTTCCGATTCTTTCCCATAATTTTTCCCATTCGGCTTCGGGTTTGCGAGTCCACTTGTACCAATAAATTTGTAGAAAAATGATCAATGCGAATGAAAGCACTTTGTATATTCGTAGAAGTTTATTTTTCTTATTCATACAATCAACTCACCTCCCTTTATAAATATTGATATATCAATGGTTTAACTCCGATAGCATAGGATGCCGTACCCTGCTACTATGTCTTTTGGCGTCTAAAGTATTTGATAAATATTTATTCTACGAAACATGTAAATCCCCTTTAATCTTCTTTTTTCGTTTGACAATCCCACCTATAGCCTTTACACTTGCCAGTAGACAGTCACATATCGGACCCTCGCTAGGTGAGGCTCCTATGCGGAGATACGCTGCTGCCCAGAAAAGTCGAAAGACTCCAATGGGTCAACAGGAACCATCGACTTAAGGTGGTTTTTAATGTAGCTGGAATTACTCCTATGCCGCATAGTGCCAAAGCTCTGCAACGGAGGTTTATTCACACTATTTTTATTATGAATTGCTGAACACCCTTCTTTGCGGAGGGTGTTTTTTCGCGTTTAAGATCAAAGAGGGTTCATATGATGACACACGTAAAGGAGGTGGTGGGGATGGATTGGCCCCCTGATAGTAGAACGAACACTTATCAGTCAATAGAAGTCCCCGCACCTCGGGGACAGTACCAGTAGAAGGAGGTCCTCACGATGAACCAAATTTATCGTCATGAAACAACCGGATCACTAATGAAGTTAGGATATGTCGCATTGTTGGATTCCTACACTGTAGAACAAGCAATCTTCCATTTGCGGCAGCAAGTTCAAGGAAAGAAGAATGTGCATTATGTATATTTGATTGACGAAAAACAGCAATTAACCGGAGTATTGTCGGTACGCGAGCTTCTTGCCGCATCCAATACCGATCTGCTCTCCAATATTATGAAGAAAGAGCTTGTTTGCTTCCCTGCCGACTTGGATCAGGAAGAGGCGGCAAAAGTGTTTCGGGATGAAGATTTAGTTTCAATTCCCGTCGTCAATCAGCAAAAAAAATTGATGGGAATCATTCATGTTGAAGACATTATCGATGTCATCCACCAAGAAGCCGATGAAGACATCGGAAAACTGACAGCATCGGGTAAGGAAATCGATTTTAGAACAAGTCCGTTAGCAGCTGCAAAGAAAAGACTGCCTTGGCTCATTTTATTGCTCTTTATTGGGCTTATTTCCGGTGGTATTATTGAGAGTTTTGAAGAAACATTGGAAACAGTCGTCGCACTCGCCTTCTTTATGCCGATGATTGCGGGGATGACCGGAAACACAGGAACACAGTCATTGGCTGTCGTTGTCCGCGGACTCGTATCGGAAAAGCTAAATATGAAAAAGGCATGGAAGCTGCTATGTAGAGAATTCATGGTCGGAATCATCATTGGCATTACATGCGCGATTCTAATCGCCATTATCGCGTATGTGTGGAGAGGAAGCTTAATGTTAGGATTTGTCGTCGGTGCATCTCTCCTATCAACACTCATAATCGGTACGCTCGCCGGAACGATCATTCCACTTATTTTATATAAATTCAAAGCTGACCCTGCTGTCGCTTCGGGTCCTTTAATTACAACGATTAATGATATTTTATCTTTGCTCATCTATTTCGGTATTGCGACAATGTTCATTTCGAAACTTATGTAAAATAGAATTGAAGGATTTCCCTTTTGGGGAGTCCTTTTTTTACTAAAAAGACGGGGTACTCTTCATTCAGTTTAGTGCGATTATGTGTAACGATTAACCGGCCCATAAAAAATTATAATGATTTGTAACGAATGAACTCTTTTCTGGATATATAGATGATTCGACTTTCATAAGGGTTCGATCAAAATAGAAAAAGTTTTCGTGGAGAGGGGGTAAATTGTGGATAAAAATTCAATCTATGAAGATTATGGCGATTTTGTTTTCAAATATCTAGTAACCCTGACAAATGATCGTCAATCTGCAGAAGAATTAACGCAAGAGACATTTTATCAGGCAGTGAAATCCATTGATAACTTTCATCATGATGGACAAGCAAAGTTTTCAACGTGGTTATGTTCAATCGCAAAAAACGTTTGGTTACAAGAAGTACATCGTGCTAAAAAGAAGCTTCAGTTAGAGCAATCACTAAGTGAGCAGACCCCGTTATTTTACAGTTTAGAAGAAGAGTATTTTAGAAATGAAGACAAAATCATTTTTTTTAAAAATGCTCAGCACCTAAGTGAGGTTAAGCGTGAAATACTGTATTTAAGATTATTAGGCGATTTATCTTTTAAAGAGATTGGCACAATTTTAGGTGGAACAGAAAATTGGGCAAGAGTCACATTTTATCGTGCAAAACAACAAATGGCAAAAGGTGGGGAAAACAATGAATCATAGTGTTTTTAAAGATTTAGTTCCGAGCTACATAGAACATTTAACAAGTAAAGAAACGAATCAGCAAATGGAACAACATATGAAACAATGCGAGGATTGCAGACAGTATGTAAAGGACATGCAAGAAGACCTCTTGGTGGAACAAACGATAGATCAAAATGGAGAGAAGAAAAAAATCGACTATTTTAAAAAAGTACGGTCAAAAAACAGGAAAAAGATTGTTCTTATTGTCGGCTCACTATTGGCCATTTTCATCGGTTGTTTCTACTTCCTTACTTCTATGTGGATAGCAGATGAAAAGAATGTTCAAACAACCATCCAGCAACAAGGGACAACGGTGACTCTTACCTTTCAATCAAAAAGTAACAATCGCTATCTGTTGCCGATGGAACAGAGAGAACAGTTCTACACGCACGAAATCATTGTTTATGAAAAATGGAATGATTTTTCAGAACCAGCGGCGCTTTTTAAAGATGGAAGTAAGGTGACATTCACCTTTTTAGATGAAAACAGATTATTATTAGGAAATGGTGAAGAAAAGAAATTGACAGATGAAGACAAAATAACCATCCGATATAAAAATAGTACAGAAGAGATTGTATTAAAGGATTTATACAAGCCGGTAAATTGATAAACCCTCTTTCCGAAGTGCTCGGGTGCTTGTTCCACTATCGTAAACGATTGCATATGCCAACTGCTCCAGCTTCTCTTATGGAATGACGAACAGAGCTACCCTTATGTAGCCGATTAATTGACAAAAACCTTTTGAAAATAAAAGACCATCCGATGATCCAGTGATGCTTCCAACATGTTGCTATAGTGACGATTATGAACCCAATAGTGATCCCTTTTGGACATGAAGCGAGGGAACAGCCTATTGAATAATAAATATACTTTCGAGATGCCTAATCCTTATTTCAATACTTTTAACAGAGGAGGAGAAAATAATTCAGGATATTATGTTACAGAACAATTTAGAATTCAATGAGAACCTGTTATTTTCCTATAAATCGTAAACTATACGAGCAATCTACCGATATGAAGAAGGAAGAAGAAGCTATAAGGACGGTGTTAGGATATGCAAGTGTTAACTGGATTAAAGACAAGTCCGGTCACGAAAATGTATTCACCACAGAACGTTCAGAAAGAGAATGAGAAGAGCGCAAATAATCCTGTCAAAAGAGATACGATTATGATTAGCGATGAAGCACGAGCACAGTTGGGGAATTGGAGAGAACGCTCTGCCAACATGATTGAGAGCTTAATTGAAAAACGCCAAAAGGTCCAAGAGGCGAAAAGTAATTTAATTGAACGTACATTAGAGGCCGGGGAAGAACTATCGACGATTAAAGAGCAATTAGGAGCGTTTGATGAGCAAATTGCTGAAATCGAAGAACAAATGGCAGCAATCGAAGCACAGAAGCGAGAAAGAGAAAAACGTGAACAAGAGGAAAAGCAACAAGCAGCTATTAAAACGGAGGAAGCTGAAGGAATGCAATTGACCTCTCTTCTTCAATCAGCCCAATCTCTTGAACAAGTCAGTGCTTTAAAACAAGTGAAAGTACCATTAGAAAATGCGCATCGCAGGCTCAAAAATGAAATGGAGTATGACCAGGGACGCGGGTCTGCTTTGGAGAGTAAGGCAAAGAAAATTGACGAACTGGCTGGACGTATCCGGAGCATCGACAGCGAGATAAATAACCAAATTATAAAAGCGAATGAATCTTCTAACGAAGTAAACCGGAAAGTTTCTGTTGAAGAGGAGCAGGATGAGTCCGTGCATGAACCTCTTGAGGAATAGTCACTGAGAAGTGGCTAATTACTTAAAAATGTACGAGTGCATAAATGATGAAATTGTAAGCTATCCAGCTCCATATGCGGTAAAGGCTCATGCTTGCCGAATAGTAACGGTGAGGATTGCAGTTTAGTGTCTGCAATTGCTGAAATACGATTAAAGGATTGTACAAAAGCAAAAATAAGGTATTTAAGCTATGGTACTCACCACTGCTCCGTTAATAATAAAACAAAGTGCCGGGCACCCGATTTCAAGTGCTCGGCACATTTTTCGCTTCCAAAAATATAATGGAAAATATCGAAGCAATCCCACACCCAATTTACATTGTACTTGTACAATTTTAATGGTGTGTGCGCCTGTTTTATTTTCCTGTCCTGTGTCCACTACCATCTGTTCTATATGGCGACGGAACTGCACTTTGTTTCGATTTCTGCCCAAAATCACCTCATCACTTGCTGCAAATCCGGCAATGTGATTTCTTCCCCTACTAAATTGAATGTGATATTTGTATAATTCACTTTCCCACGCAACCGATCTAATGAATGCGAATTGATTTCAGCATGGTCAAAGGCAATCCCATCCCACTTTGTAATCGACAAGGTGGTTTTCGTATTTGCTCTATCTGTCACCGTAACTTTTTCTACCGTTGCACATTCTTTGATCTTCCCGGAAGTCCGTTCAAGTTCAATTTGCTTTTTTCCGTTTATCCGGGGCCTGGCTCGTGCAATTATTTAGAACCTTTATCCTATCTAATTGAGGATGTATGTGAGGTAATTATGTTCGATCCAAAAGGATGTGGGCGTTCTAGTTATTATGGAAATGGTTACGATATCGATTCAGCTCTTCATGATTTAGAACGAATTCGTGAAGAGTATGGGTACACTAAATGGATAGTAATAGGACACTCTTGGGGGGCTGATTTAGGTTTAGCGTATTCAATGTTATTTCCACAATCTATGTTGGGATATGTTTCCACATCCGGGAGTGGACGCTTATCAAACATTTTCTTCAGAATCTCATTTGTCTTTTTCCGCACTTCCGGATCATTAAATGTCTAATAATCATCCGCAACCCATTTTACATCCGGCTCCAAAAACAAATAAAAATCTGCTGGTCTCAACGCCGTATGCGAGCGTTTTGTCAACAAGCAGAAGCTCACACACAAAGTGTGAGCTCCTTACGATGTTATTCATCATCATTCCATTTATTATTAATCCACCGTGATCGATAGGCTCTTAATTTTCAAGGACGGAGAACCGATATATCCATTAAAAGACATAGGTGAGAATTCCAAGTCTTCTCCAATTTCCTCTATGTCCTGAAGCAATTCAAAGAAATTGCCTGCTACGGTCATCTGCCTTGTCGGACCGACGATCTTGCCATCCTTCACATAGTATCCGTCTGCCGCGAGTGAGAAGTCGCCCGAAATCGGGTTGGCTCCCGAATGCATCCCAGCCAAATCAGTAATGATGATGCCCTCTGCAATTCCTTTATAAAGCTGCTCATATGTTTGCACGCCCGGTTCAACATAGAAATTGGACGGGCTCACTTCGATTGCATCTTGATAGGATCGGCGATGTGCATGCCCCGTCGTCATTACCCCATCCTTCTTCGCCGTCTTCAAGTTATGGAAGTATGTTTGAAGCTTTCCTCCATCTACAACAATATGTTTTTTCTTCGGAACCCCTTCCGAATCAAATGTAGCACTGCGTAATCCTTCCCGAAGAAATGGATTATCGATCAGATTCACGTGATCTGCCGCAATCTTCTCGCCTAACTTCCCTTGAAGGCGGGATTGGTTATCCTGTACTGCTTGTGCGGAGAAAGAAGAAGTAAATGTCGCCAATAGTAAGGCAGCCGCTTCATTCTTTAGTATGACTGGATATTTCTTATTCGGATAATTCCTTTCGCCCAACATGCTTAACCCTCGTTCTACGACTTCTTCAGCAATCTTGTCGGCATTTAGTTCATTGAAATCCTTGGTGGTCCGAAAAACAGTCCCAGATTTTAATTCATCATTTTCCTCGACAAGGATTGATACATAGAATAATAAAAAATTATTCCCTTCTTTTTTTTGCAAACCTTTATTATGAAAAAGACCCTTTTCTAATTGTCGGATCCCTATTTGGGAGGCCGTAATTTTCTTTACTCTCTGATCGGTAGATAAAATCTTTTTTTCAACTACTTGCAAAAAGCGGATCATCTCTTCCGGCTTGACCTTCTCCAGTTCTGGGCTATAAAAATGAACGTTTTCATATTCCGCTTTTTCCGTAAATAATTCTTCTGGATCCGTTTCAATCAACTCAGCATTTTCCGCCGCATTTTTCAACAAGAACGAAACCGAGTCCTCATCAAATTTCTCCGTATACGCGTAGCCTGTTTTACCGTTATAAATCCCTCTAATAGCTGCCCCTTGAACATCGGAAAAATCATACTGATTTACTTCTCCTTCATAAAGCCCGATTGAAAGGCTTTCTGTTTTCTCGTAATAGAGTTCAAGATCTGTGAATCCGGCTTTCTCCCCTTCGTCAAACAGCTGCTGCTTCAATTGTTCGATGTTCATTTTTATGCCTCCTTTCCCCCGACCGTAATTTCAGAAACACGCACCATCGGCTGCCCGACATTCACCGGCAAACTGCCGCTAGATGCGCCGCACATTCCTGCACCGTGACCTAAATTATTGCCGACTCGATCGATGTTCAAAATCGTTTTCGCACCGTTCCCAATCAATGTCGCACCGCGGATCGGTTTTTCAATTTTACCGTTCTTCACTAAATAAGCTTCGTCTACTGCAAAGTTGAAATCCCCCGTCCCAGGGTTGACCGAGCCGCCGCCCATATATTTCGCGTAAATTCCATACTCCGTATCCCCAATAATCTCTTCAGGTGTGGACTTTCCGGGCGCAATGTACGTATTCGTCATCCGGGAGGTAGGGGCAAATCTGTATGATTCCCTCCGGCTTGAGCCAGTAGAATCCATTCCCATCCGCCTGCCGTTCAATTTATCGATCATATATCCTTTCAAAATGCCGTTCTCGATCAGTACATTTTTACGCGACTTTTCGCCTTCATCGTCGATATTGATCGATCCCCACTCGTTTTCAATCGTTCCATCATCTATATACGTAACAAGGTCTGACGCGAC
The DNA here is from genome assembly GCF_037144575.1 of Sporosarcina sp. USHLN248. Taxonomy (NCBI): domain Bacteria; kingdom Bacillati; phylum Bacillota; class Bacilli; order Caryophanales; family Caryophanaceae; genus Sporosarcina; species Sporosarcina sp. USHLN248. The sequence continues at coordinate 4,883 of NZ_JBBCZC010000012.1, read as the reverse complement.
TTTTTCTCCTACCTTATTCGCAAAGACAGATGCGTTTTTCGCCACCGCTTCTGCTTCAAGCCCGTGACCGCAAGCTTCATGAAAAATGACGCCGCCAAATTCATTGTCGATGATGACAGGAAATTTTCCGCTCGGAGCCGGGTCGGCATGGAGCATCGTTTTAGCAATGCGGGCAGATTCCTTCGCATAATGATCAAGATTTAGATTTTCAATAAACTCAAAACCTTGATAAGCACCGGGACCATAAAAACCAGTTTGCATATCTATGCCGTCAGAAGCGATAGACACCATCGCCATTCGGCTTCTTACCCGCTGATCCTCCACAAACTTGCCTTCAGAATTGGCAATCAACACATTTTGCTCTTCATCAATTAGACGAATTATAGCTTGAACAATTTCCGGATCATAATTTCTAATGATGTCATTCGCTTTTTGCATGACCGACAACTTTTGTGATTTCCTTGCTTCATTTGGCATAATTTTTATGTGGTGGAGGTTTGAAACTGTTTCTTTCATGAGCGGAATGATCGTCGTCTTGCCATTCTTTGCTCCTTGAATGGCTTTGGAAGCTGTACGCGCAGCTCTCAAGAGCCCTTCTTTTGAAGAATCATTCGTGTAAGCATAAACACTCTGCAAACCGTTAAAAACCCTAATTCCTACGCCAAAGTCACGACCCGACAGATTTTTTTCCAATCGTGAATTTTGAAGGACCATTGTATTCGTGTACCGATCTTCTACAAATACTTCCGAGAAATCACCGCCCGTTTCAAGAGCGACTTGCAACACATCTTCGATAAGTGCTTTGTTCAGCATATTTTCCCCCTCTTCCTTCTTTTCTAAAGATTGCGTAACTACTAATACGTCTCTTCTCTAAGAATAGTTTCATTTCATCGATGTACTTTCAGATTGAAATTGTAAAACGGCCTTCAAGCTTTTTGTAAATAGTATAATCAAAGAGCCAACATTCTTTACATTCAACCTCCAATATAGGTACTGACAGCTCAATTCTTGTATAATGGAAATCGACTGAAATTGACTGCACTACAACATACATAGGCATACATATGACAATCAATGATCGATAGTAATGCCCGCCAAGCCTATACATTAAAAATGGACGACTGCAATGTTGCATGTGCAAACAAATAATTAGTAGGCATACTAAAACGAAGGGCGAGGAGCAAAAACATGGACCGAAAAATACCGTGGCAGCAAATAACCCAATCGGAAATCGTCAGAATCATCGGTATCGCTCTATTAACAGCGATTACCGGGGAACTGAAGGTAATTCCGTTTACTGGTGAGGTGTTCCGGTTTGCGCTTGGCGGAATTGTGTTCTTTTTGCTCATTTTAATTTATCCACCGAAATCTGTTTTACGGACAGGCCTTGTTACGGCTGTTACAGTCGTCTTATTCCGAGTAATCGAGCAGTTATTTCTTGGCGCAGGCATTTTAGAAAGTTTTCAAATGCATATGCCTGTTTTTTTGTTTTATGCATTGTTTGCGGCGGGCTGGCATTTTGCAAATTTAGAGAAATTCAAATCGCTTCCTCTTCAGCTTGGAACGCTGGCCTTTTTATTTGAAATAATGGGTAATACGGCGGAGCATGCTCTTCGTAATTGGTGGACTGCGCAGTACTTCATTGACTTGAAAGAGTGGTTACTCTTAGTAGGAGTTGCATTGCTGAGAAGCTTTTTCACTGTAGGACTCTATAGTTCTGTTGCGCTATCGAAAGAGAAGCAGCGAGTCCGAGAAGTTTTAGGCATCGGCTCTGAACTGTATGCAGAAACATTGTATTTACAAAAGTCGATGGATCATATGGAAAAAATCACTGCATCCAGCTATGAGTTGTATCGTAAACTGCAAAATGAGCAACAACGTGTCTTAGGCATCCAAGCTTTGCAAATTGCACAAGAAATCCACGAAGTGAAAAAAGATGCACAGCGAATTTTAGCTGGCCTTTCACAATTGACGAAACGAGAGGAAATGCCTGTCTTTTATTTATCAAACATTATAGAAATGGTAACTTCAGGAAATCGAAAATATAGTAAGATGCTTGGCAAACAGGTTTCTTTTTCAATCAAACAATCTACAGATTTTCAAACCGAGCAGCAAGTCTTACTGTTAGCCATTTTAAATAATATCGTTGCCAACGCAGTAGAAGCGATTCAACACGAAGGAGCTATTCAAATTACAGTGAGTGCGATCGAAAAACAAGTTATTTTTCGAGTAAAGGATAATGGAGTAGGTATTTCTCCCGATGATATAGGGTTACTATTCGAGCCTGGATTTACTACCAAATATAACGATCAAGGTACAGCAGCAACGGGAATCGGTTTGTCTCATGTGAAAGCAATTACCGAGTCGCTTGGAGGAACCATCGAGATAAATTCCCTAAAACAAGGTACCCTTTTCCAACTGATCATACCGTTTGAAAGATTGCAATAGTAAGGGGTGGAATTGATGAGGTATTTTATAATTGACGATGATAACGTAAGCCGTTCCATGTTGAAGTCCATCATCGCTGATCGGGAATTAGGAATGGTTATTGGCGAATCAGACGGTGGATTGAAAACGATCGAACAAGTGCATGCATTAGGACCGGATATTGTCTTAATCGATTTGCTAATGCCAGAAGTGGACGGCATTGAAATGATTCGTCAATTGAAAGAGATAGGATTTCAAGGTCAATTTGTCATGTTGTCGCAAGTCGTAAATAAAGAAATGGTCGGTGAAGCGTATCAAGCAGGGGTAGAATTTTTTATCCATAAACCGATCAACCGAATTGAAGTTGAAAACGTCCTACAGCGAATGACTGAGAAAGCTCAGCTAATGCAATCACTCGTAACAATCCGTGATTCATTGGCACATATCGGTGCAGAGACACCGAAAACAACACCTCGTTCTTTAAAAGAGATTGTACTTTCGGTTTTACGTGATATGGGCATAGCGAGCGAAAACGGCAGCAAGGATTTACTGTACATAATGGAAGTGTTGACAGAGCAGCCAAGTGTTGTGTCGATTCCTCCGCTGAAGCAGCTCTATGAAATGGCTGCACGCAAAATGGGTGTAGCAGAAGCAGAGTTGCCGAAAGAAGTAAAAGCGATGGAGCAGCGCATCCGGCGCGCTATTTCAGCAGCTATCGACCATTTGGCATCATTAGGGGCAGTCGATTATACAATTCATGAATTTGAATACTATGCACCGCGCTTTTTTGATTTCCAAGAAATCACAGCGCGAATGAAGCAAATTCAAAAGGAAGAGTTGCCGAGCCGGCCCGCAAAAGTTCATATTAAGAAGTTTTTACTCATGCTTTACAAAGAAACAATTGAACAGCATAAAAACTTTTTGTAGGTTTTTGTAGATTTTTGTAGTTTCCCTTTACAATTAAAATACGCTTTCAGAAAGCGCTTTCAAGTTGAATGTAAGGGGGACCCGCTATGAAAAAGAAATTTAAACTCTCTTTAGCATATCAGATCATAATTGGTCTTGTTTTAGGTATTGTGGTCGGCGCCATATTTTACGACAATCCGAAAGTAGAAACGTATTTGCAGCCGATTGGAACAATGTTTCTTAATATGATTAAAATGATTGTTGTGCCAATCATTATTTCGACATTAATTATTGGCGTAGCTGGCACAGGCGATATGAAACAGTTAGGTAAATTAGGCGGTAAAACGCTCATTTACTTTGAAATCGTTACGACAATTGCCATTTTAGTCGGACTGTTGTCTGCGAACATTTTCAAGCCAGGCGTTGGCATTGATATGTCTGCATTGCAAAAGGGCGATATTAATCAGTATATCCAGACGACAGAAGAAGTGCAGAACAATGGCTTCATGGATGTACTTGTCGGTATCGTTCCGAGTAATATTGTTGATTCAATGGCAAATGCAGATATGCTGCCGATCATTTTCTTTTCCGTACTATTCGGTTTAGGTGTGGCGGCAATCGGAGAGCGCGGCAAGCCGGTCTTGGCATTTTTCCAAGGCGTAGCAGATGCCATGTTCTATGTTACAAATGTAATTATGAAATTTGCTCCGTTCGGCGTTTTTGCCCTTATCGGTGTAACCGTTTCAAAATTCGGTTTGGAATCGCTCATTCCGATGGCTAAGTTAATGATCTTAGTTTACGCGACAATGGCTTTCTTTGTTGTTGTTGTATTAGGCGGGATTGCAAAAATTGTCGGTGTGAACATTTTCCAATTCTTAAAGCTGTTGAAGGAAGAATTAATTCTCGCCTATTCCACTTCCAGTTCGGAAACGGTGTTACCAAAAGTGATGGAAAAAATGCAGAAGTTTGGAGCACCGAAAGACATCGTTTCATTCGTCGTGCCGACTGGCTATTCGTTTAACTTAGACGGTTCAACTTTGTATCAGGCACTTGCAGCAATCTTTATTGCGCAAATGTACGGCATCGATTTATCGATTATGGATCAAGTAATGCTCGTCTTTGTATTAATGATTACATCTAAAGGAATTGCAGGCGTACCAGGCGTTTCATTCGTCGTGTTACTTGCAACTTTAGGTACAGTAGGTATTCCAGTTGAAGGATTGGCGTTAATCGTTGGAATCGACCGTTTGCTCGACATGGCACGCACAGTCGTAAATGTCGTAGGAAATTCATTGGCTACAGTTGTCATTTCGAAATGGGAAGGTCGGTTCGGTGAAGAACCGGAACAAGAGGAAAAGTCTACACAATACGTTCAAACTGAAGAAAATTTAGTATAAGATAAAGCATTGTCTATCGTTTGATAGGCAGTGCTTTTTTATTGGTTCTATAATATTTGTTGGGGTATTCACACAAATTCAACAAAAAAAAGCACGTAATCACCATTTCTTTTATACTTGAATTGTCGGAAAACAAGTAAACGAAAGGTGATA